>CAZKLI010000255.1:0-3437 GCA_964553575.1 uncultured Chromatiales bacterium | reverse complement strand
AAGCCGTGCCGGCCAACCCGCCTGCAAACAAGCCGGCCAAAACAACGCGCGGGCAAAACAACGCGCGGGCAAACCGGCGCCGAGCGGAAAAAGAGCGAACGCTGTGCATTTCAAGATTCACGATACCGGACTATTTTAACTCCGCCACGCCCCATCGGTTGAGTTTTTGGTTGAGACCCCTATAACCCCCGGCAATAAACAATATAAAAATGTTTCATTGTTGGACCGGCGGCAATAATGCGTCGTGCGGAACAAGTATAATGATTCCACCACCGGACGAATGACGTTGCCCGTTCGCATGATGCCTCGTAAAAAACCGCTCGCCTTAACGCTCGCCCTGACGCTGGGCTGGCTCTCGGTCGCGCCCCTGCACGCGCTCGAGACGATTCGCGTCGGCACGTTGAAATTCGGCACGGTCAACTGGGAACTCGACACTGCGGTGCATCACGGGTTCGACCGCAAACACGGCGTCGCAATCGAAATCATGCCGTTTGCGAACAAACAAGCGGCGCACGTCGTGTTCCAGGGCAAAGAAGCCGACGTGATTGTTACCGATTGGTTGTGGGTGTCGCGCGAACGCGGCGCGGGCAAGCCCTACAAATTCATCCCTTACTCGTCGGCGCTCGGCGCAATCATGACGCCGCCCGGCGCCGAAATCAAAGACCTGCGCGGCCTTCGCGGTCTGCGCGTCGGCGTCGCCGGCGGCGCGTACGACAAAAGCTGGCTGCTGCTGCGCGCGTGGGGGCGAAAGAAATACGGCATGGACCCGCTCGACGCGTTCGACGTGCAATACGCGGCTCCCCCGCTGCTCAACGGTCAGATCGAACGCGGCAAACTCGACGCGGTGCTGAACTTCTGGCATTACAGCGCACGTCTCGAGGCGCAGGGCTACCGCCGTTTGGTCGAGATGGACGACGTCAACGACGACCTGACCGGACGCAAGAACGTTCCGATGGTCGGCTACGTGTTCAGGGAGACGCTTGAACAGCGCCGCCCCGGCGTCATCGGCGGGTTCGCGGCGGCGGTCCTCGATGCGCGCGGGAAACTGCTGCACGACGACGCCGAATGGGAACGTCTGCGCCCGCAAATGCGCGTCGAAGACGAGGCGACGTTTATCGCCTTGCGCGACCGCTACCGCGAAGGCATACCGCAACCGTGGAGCGCAGCCGACCTTGAAAGCGCGAAGCGACTGATGCGGGTTCTGTCCGACGTCGGCGGCGACAAACTGACCGGCGGCCACCCGCACCTCGACGAAGGAACGTTCTGGAAATAGCGTTTTCCGACGCACGCCGCGGCACGCACCATGAACGCCAAGCGCCTATCGTTCACTCCCGTCGTCTCGATTGCGGTACTGATTCTGCTGTGGCACCTCGGCTCGCTTGTCGTCGGCGCCGAGTCGTTACCCCCTCCGCTCGACGTGCTTGCGGTCATCACGCGCGAGGCCGCCGCCGGCGAACTCTTCGTTCACACCGGCTTTACCCTGTGGCGGGTCGCCGCGAGTTTCACGATCTCGATGATAGTCGGCGTCACCATCGGCTTGCTGATGGGTGGTTTCAAGCGAATAGACAAGGCGCTCGACCCGTGGCTGCTGTTCTTCCTGAACATACCGGCGTTGGTCATCATCATCCTCGCGTACATCTGGATGGGTCTGACCGAAATCGCGGCGATCACCGCGGTCGCCATCAACAAGATCCCGAACGTCGTCGTTACAATCCGTGAGGGCGCGCGTTCGATAGACCGCAATTTGCAGCAGATGGCGACGGTGTTCCACTTCAGCCGTTGGAAACGGCTGCGCCACGTCGTCATCCCCGAGCTTGCACCGTACATCGCGGCGGCGACGCGCTCGGGCGTCTCGTTGATCTGGAAAATCGTGCTCGTCGTCGAACTGCTCGGCCGCAGCAACGGCGTCGGCTTCCAGCTGCACTTGGCTTTTCAGTTGTTTGACATCGCGTCAATCATCGCTTGGGGGCTGACTTTCGTCATCATCATGCAGTTCGTCGAGTTGTTTCTGATCCAGCCTTTCGAGGCGCACGTGAACAAATGGCGCAAATGACTCCGACGGAAACCACCGGCGGCGGGCAACCGGTGCGCGTCGAAATCAAAAACAAGCGCTTCATCCGCTACGACGGCGGCGAAACGCCGGTGCTGCACGACGTCGCGTTCGAGATCCGCCGCGGCGAACTGGTCGCGCTGACCGGCCCCTCAGGCTGCGGCAAGACCACCTTGCTGAAATTAATCGCCGGTCTTGACCGTGATTACGAAGGCGAGGTCTCGCTGCCCGAGCCGCGCAAAGACGAACTCGAACTGTCGTACGCGTTTCAGGAACCTTGCCTGCTGCCGTGGCGCACGGTGCGCCAGAACGTCCAACTGGCGATGCCCGCGGAACTGCCGCCGGGCGAGCAGCAAAAGCGAATCACGGCGCTGCTCGACGACATGGGGCTTTCGCACGCCGCCGACAATTACCCGCCGTCGCTTTCGACGGGCATGGCTCAGCGCACCGCGCTGGCGCGTGCGTTCGCGGTCGAAGCGCCGTTGCTGATCATGGACGAGCCTTTTTCGTCGATTGACGAGCGCACCGCGATTCATCTCCGCAAGCTGCTGCTGTCGCAGCTGCAAACCCACTCGCGCATGGTGTTGTTTGTGACACACAACCTGCGCGAAGCGCTGTTTCTTTCCGACCGCTTGCTGGTCCTGTCGCAACGCCCGGCGACGTTGCTCGCCGACCTGCCGCTGCAACCCGCACGAGACCGCGCTCAAGGCGACGACCAAAGTGACCACCAAAACGATTGCTTGGGACGCCGGGCCGAAGACGTCGAACGGCTTCACGATGAGATGTTGCGGCGGTTCCCCGACGTTCTCGGTTAAGCCCGCGACGGGCCTCTTGTCAAAGACTTGTGTCAAAGATTCGTCCAAGACGCGCCGCCAATTCACAATTCACCGCTTTATGAAAGCCCCCAGCGTGGCTGAAAACAGGAAATCAAGAAGCAGCCTTCCGATTGGAATTGAGTTTTCAGGAGTAAAATCTTTTTATATCAATCAGTTATATGTTGTTGCGTAAATGCCGACTTTTTGTTGTGAAAATGCTTTACTTTTCAAGTGCTTCTCTCCATAATCCCCCCCATTGGTGGTACCTGCGGGTGCCGGATTTCGTTTAGTCCTTTCCCAAACGCCACCAACAAATCAAACCCAATTTTCAGCAACAACTGAAAAGCGAGGACAAAAATGAAAAGAAAAATCTTACCTTTACTGGTGTGCTTAGGCGCCACGGTATTCGGAACCTCAACTGCATATTCAGACGCTTTCGAGGGGCTGTCCATGATGCGTATGGGGGCCTGGGAAGTGGACTTCAGCGGTAACGTCAACGCGTTCGTGATGAACGGCGATTGCAAGACCAAAAGAGGCGGCACTGTCGCTCACGGCTGGGCCTGCGGCGGTGA
>CAZKLI010000254.1:0-2614 GCA_964553575.1 uncultured Chromatiales bacterium | reverse complement strand
TCCCACAGGCCGCCGACGACGACCGTCACCACGTAAATCGGCAGGAAGCACCAGAAGCCCAGCCACAGGCACGCGGCGACGTTGCCGGGGTCGTGCGGGATGCCGAGCCACGCGGTCAATGTGCCGCGCCAGCCCGGCAACTCGGCGATGCCGCCCGCCGCCATCGCCGCGTTGATCTGATAGCCCGCGTTGAACCACGACATGAAAACGCACGGTATCGTCGCGAGCACGACGTAGGACATCACGCGCTTTATGTCTATCGCGTCGCGCACGTGCGGCGCGCGTACGGTCACCTTGTCGGTCCAATAGACGAAAGTGTCCACCATCTCGTACAAGGGGTGGAACTTATGCCAGCGTCCGCCCTCCTCGAAGTGGTGAGCGAGTTTCGGCAGAAAACGGCTCATCGCGCCGGCTCCTGTTCCTTGTTGATTTGACAGCCCGCGTTGAACCACGACATCAGAACGCACGGTATCGTCGCGAGCACGACGTAGGACATCACGCGCTTTATGTCTATCGCGTCGCGCACGTGCGGTGCGCGTGCGGTTACCTTGTCGGTCCAATAGACGAAAGTGTCCACCATCTCATACAAGGGGTGGAACTTGCGCCGGCGCCCGCCCTCCTTGGAGTGGTGAGTGCGCTTCGGCGGCAAACGGTCTCCGCTCATCGTGCCGGCTCCTGCTCCTTTTCTATATGGTCGAGGTTGGCGCGCAGAACCGGACCGAACTCGTGCTTGCCCGGGCACACATAGGAGCACAACGCCAAGTCTTCCTCGTCGAGCTCGAGGCAGCCGAGCTTCTGTGCCGCTTCGGTGTCCATTACCAGCAGGGACTTCAGCAACGGCGTGGGCAGCACGTCGAGCGGCGTGACCCGTTCGTAAAGGGCGATTGGCACCAGCGCGCGCGGGCTGCCGTTCTGCATACAGGTCATCAGAAACGAACGCCGCCTGAGCAGATGCGAGAACACCGCGCGGCTTGCGGAGAACACGTCAAACCCCGGGCGCAGCCACCCGAGGACGCGCCGCTCGCTGCGCTCCTTCAGCGCCGTAATCTGCAACGTGAAACGCCCGAGAAAGCCCGACCATCCCTCGGCTTTGTAACCGTCGAGCACCGAACCGGCGATCAAACGGCATTCGGCGGCGGACTCGACCTCGCCGTCGCACAGCTCATTGATCGAGGCCCCGACGCGGGTGCGCAAAAGACGAGGACGCTTGACCGTCGGCCCCGCGAGCGAGACCACGCGCTCGGTCGGATACACGCCTTCGGTGAACAACGCGCCGAACGCGATGACGTCCTGGTAGCCGATGACCCAGACGACCTTGCCCGCGCCGACCGGGTCGAGGAAGTGGATATGCGTGCCGGGAAGCCCCGCCGGGTGCGGCCCCGAGAACTCGGCGGGCTCGAACTCGCCCGACGGCAACGGCAGGCGCACCCCCGCGGCGGTGCACACGAACACCTTGCCTTCGGTGAGACGGCGCACGACCTGCATGCCCATCGTGAACGCCTCGGACGCATCCGCGACAACCACCGCCGGGTCCGGCGCCAACGGGCGCGTGTCGATTGCGGTGACAAAGACTGAGTGCGGCGTGGTTTTCGGGTCCGGCGGCTTGCTGTAAGGGCGCGTTCTGACCGCAGTCCACAAGCCGCTCTTGCACAACTGCGCGACGACTTCCTCGCGCGAGCGCGTCTCGATATCTTCTGAACTCCAACGCTCGAACTGCTCGTTGCGATCGCCTTCGACGCGGACCACGATTGACTGCAGTACGCGCCGCTCGCCGCGATTGATTGCCTCGACCGTGCCCGACGCGGGCGACGTGTAGCAGATCTGCGGGTGGCGCCTGTGAACGAACAGGGTCTGCCCCGCGGCGACCGCGTCCCCCTCGCTGACGTGCATCCCGGGCTTGAGACCGTGGTGTTCCGACGCCACCAACGCCACCCGCGAGACCGGCCGAGCATCCTCGATGACCTGCTCGGGACGCCCCGAGATGGGGATATCCAAGCCTTTTTTGAGAGCGATGCGCATGGGGTTGAAGATGAAAAAGGGCTGACCGGTCGAGCATTGTACCCAAAAAGAAGCGGGCAAACCGAGAAACACCCCGATTTGGAGAGGAGGCGCGAGAGGTTTGATGAGATTTTTTTACAGGTGCTGAATCGTGAGCCGCCACCCGGGACGGCGGCTCAGGGCGTCGGCAATGCGGCTTCTGTGGCATCTGCCGTAATCGGCCTCGAAGCAAGTGATGGCCAGTCTCTTGTATTGCTTGAATAAATCGTGAATCTTTTCCAGCGCGTCCTCGTTTTGCTTTAAGACCGACGTTTCGTAGTCGTCGAAAAGGTGGCCGTAATCCGCTTGGGAGCGCAACCCCCGACGCTTTTCCGAATCAATACCCAGTTCAGGAACGTGCTCGTATCCGATTCCCAGTTCTTGGAGCGTTTTGGACAACGTGGTCTTGGAAAAACCGCGTTTGCGGCTGACGGGGTTCTTACGAACGTCGCAAAGCATCTTGACGTTATTTTGAATCAGGCGGTCTAGATAGTGCTCAAACGACCGCCCCTCGTAGCCGATCGTGAAAAATGCGGGGCTGTCGTCATGAATTTTTGCTTCCTTGATTCTAGCGATC
>CAZKLI010000253.1:0-16294 GCA_964553575.1 uncultured Chromatiales bacterium | reverse complement strand
GTGGCGAACCGGCTGATTGCTTGCGCGGCCCCGCCGCCGCGTCCGGCGTGGCCGGTGTGGACGTTGGACGTCGGGTCGGGCAGCGGTTTCGGCGCCGGGGCGTTGACCCGGGCTTTTCCCGGCGCGCGCGTCGTCGCGCTTGATTTCGCGCAGGAGATGCTGAAAGTTACGCGGCGCAGACTCCGCCGGGCGGAATGCGTCTGCGGAGACTTCGAAGCCCTGCCGTTCGCTTCCGGTGTTTTTGATTTGGTGTTTGCGAGTTCGGTGCTGCATTGGAGCGGCGACGTCAAGGTCACGTTGAGTGAATTCCGCCGCGTGTTGAAAGAAGGTGCGGCGCTGTTGGCGGCGGTTTACACCGAGGGCACTTTGCGCGAGCTGCGGGACAGCTGGTCAGGGATAGACGATCACGAACACACGCTTGAATTCCCTCCGCCGGGCCGGGTGCGCCGCACGTTTGAAGAAGCAGGAATGACCGTTTCATCGTGCCGGATCCAGACCGAGGTCGTGCTTTACGACGGCGTCGGCGCGTTGCTCAAGAACCTCAAGGACATCGGAGTGCGTAATCTCCGCCGCGACCGCGGCGCCGGCCTGACCGCGCCGTCGCGGCTCAAGGCGATGAAAGCCCGCTACCGCGCCCGTTACGCTGCGTCGCGGCGAATCCCCGCGAGTTACACGATCACGTTGGTCTCGGCGCACGCCGGGGCGGCTTCCGCGGCGCCCGCGGCAAAGCGGGTAACCGCCTGAAACTTCAAGTCCGCGCCGACGCCGGGAACCAGGTCATGGGTGACCCGGGGTGACCCCTGGGTGACCCCTGGGTGACCCCTGGGGTGACCCCTGGGGTGACCTTGGGTGACCTTGGGTGCGCCGTCTCGTCGCTGCAACTGGTCGGAGGCAGTCGCGTCGCCGGCGAATCCAAGCGGCCTGATATGGTAGAATCGCGCCATGCGAAACCCCGGCTCTACATTGTCTATGGCGGGCGGCGTAATCTTGGCATTGTTTTCCGGTTCGGCGGGAGCCGAAATCCAACCGTACAACTTGCCGGTCGGTGTGACCGAAATCAGCCGTGAAATCTTTGATTTGCACATGCTGATTTATTGGATCTGCGTGGTAATCGGCGTCATCGTGTTCGGTGCGATGGCGTATTCGATCGTCGTGCACCGAAAATCCAGGGGGCACGAAGCCGATCAATTCCATGAAAGCGCAACCGTCGAGTTCGCTTGGACGCTGGTGCCGTTGCTTATATTGATTGCGATGGCGGTGCCGGCGGCGAAAACCTTGATCAAGCTGGAGAACGTCGGCGACGCCGACATGACGGTGAAAATCACCGGCTACCAATGGCTGTGGGAATACGAATACTTGAACGAAGACTTCCGCTTTTACAGCGCGCTCGCAACGCCGCGCGAAGAGATTCACAACCTCAGCGAGAAAAACGAGAACTACCTCCTCGAAGTGGACAACGAGATGGTGCTGCCCGTCGGCAAAAAAATCCGTTTCCTACTGACCTCGAACGACGTCCTTCACGCGTGGTGGGTGCCGGAACTTGCCGTCAAGAAAGACGCGATCCCCGGTTTCATCAATGAAATCTGGACCAGAATCGACGAGCCCGGCGTTTATCGCGGGCAATGTGCAGAGCTGTGCGGCCGAGGCCATGCGTTTATGCCGGTCGTCGTCCGTGCGGTTGAACCGGCGGAATACGAGCGATGGGTTGCGCAGATGAAGTCGCAGACTCTTGCGACCGCAGTTCGTTGACGTTAGAGCCGGCATCAGGAGAAAAACAATGAGCGCAGTCATAAGCGACGATACCCACCACGAGCATCACGAAGAACATCCCAGCGGCGTCAAGCGCTGGCTTTTCACCACCAACCACAAGGACATCGGCACGTTGTACCTGTGGTTTGCGATGATCATGTTCTTCATCGGCGGCGCGATGGCACTGATCATCCGCTCCGAATTGTTCGAGCCGGGCCTGCAGTTCGTGGATCCGCAGTTTTTCAACTCGATGACGACCATGCACGCACTGGTCATGATTTTCGGCGTCGTGATGCCGGCGTTCACCGGCCTCGCCAACTGGCTGATTCCGATGATGATCGGCGGTACCGACATGGCGCTGCCGAGGCTTAACAACTGGAGCTTCTGGATTCTGCCGTTCGCGTTCACCATGCTGCTTTCGACGCTGTTCATGGACGGCGGCGGGCCCGCCGGCGGCTGGACGCTCTATCCGCCGCTGACCCTGCAGACCGGGGCGGCGCTGCCGTTCGTCGTCTTCGCGATTCACTTCATGGGCTTGTCTTCGATTCTGGGCGCAATCAACATCATCGCGACCATACTCAACATGCGCGCGCCCGGAATGACCCTGATGAAGATGCCCATGTTCGTGTGGACGTGGCTGATCACCGCCTACTTGCTGATCATGGCGATGCCGGTTCTCGCGGGCGGTGTGACGATGCTGCTGACCGACAAGTTCTTCGGCACCAGCTTCTTCAACGCGGCCGGCGGGGGCGACCCGGTCATGTTTCAGCACATCTTCTGGTTTTTCGGCCACCCTGAGGTCTATATCCTGATTCTCCCGTCGTTCGGCGTCATCTCGAGCATCATTCCGACGTTCTCCCGCAAGCCGCTGTTCGGCTACAGCTCGATGGTCTATGCGACGGCCTCGATCGCTTTTCTTTCGATCATCGTATGGGCGCATCACATGTTCACCGTCGGCATGCCGCTGGCCGGGCAACTGTTCTTCATGTTCTCGACCATGCTGATCGCGGTGCCGACCGGCGTGAAAGTGTTCAACTGGGTGGCGACGATGTGGCGCGGCTCGCTGACGTTCGAGACCCCGATGCTGTTTGCCATTGCGTTCATCGTGCTGTTCACGATAGGCGGTTTTTCGGGGTTGATGATGGCGATTACGCCGGCCGATTATCAGTATCACGACACCTACTTCATCGTTGCGCATTTCCACTACGTGCTGGTGCCGGGGTCCATCTTTGCAATCATCGCGGCCGTGTATTACTGGCTGCCGAAGTGGACCGGCAACAAGTACAACGAAACCCTCGGCAAATGGCACTTCTGGCTTTCGACGATTTTCGTGAACCTGACTTTCTTCCCGATGCACTTCGTCGGGCTCGCGGGCATGCCGCGGCGCATACCGGACTACAACATGCAGTTCACCGACTACAACATGCTGGCGAGCATCGGCGCTTTCGGTTTCGGTTTCGCGCAACTGCTGTTTCTGTATCTTGTGATCGCGACGATTCGCGGCAAGGAAAAGACCACCGCGCAGGTCTGGGACGGCGCCCGGGGGCTCGAGTGGACCTTGCCGTCGCCGCCGCCGTATCACAGCTTCACGACGCCGCCGCAAATCAGGTGACGTTGCCGAGACGTAGCCGAGGGGCGCAGGGTAAACCGTGAAAACGAGCGGGCGGCAAAGGGGCGGCGTAAGGGCGACGGTCGCCGGGCTGGCTCTGCTGGTGACCGTGATTTACGTCGGATTTTACGTCCTGGTCGCGATGCGCTGAGCCTTGAGCCGGTTTCCCCACGAAGTACAACTCATGATAAGGAATAGACGGCGGTGAAGAAATCCACGACCAAGTCGGCTTTGAAGCTTGCGGTTTTCACCGTTACGATGTTCGGTTTCGGTTTCGGGCTGGTTCCGCTGTACGACGTGATTTGCGACGTCACCGGACTCAACGGCAAGACCGGCAGGATCGCCGAAGCGCAGGCTGCATCTCAGGCCGGGGCGGCGGCCGCCGGAGCACGCGGCCTCGACGAGCAGCGTTCGGTAACCGTCGAGTTTGTCGCCAACCTGAATCAATCGATGAATTGGAAATTTACGCCGCAAACCAGAATGCTTGAGGTCAAGCCGGGCGAGATTTACGAGGTCAACTACGTTGCGAAGAACCTCGATGCCTTGCACGTCGTCGGGCAGGCGGTTCCAAGCGTCGCACCGACCGTCGCCGCAAGGTTTTTTAACAAGACCGAGTGCTTCTGCTTCACCAAGCAGGAGCTCGAACCGGGGGAAGAGCGTTTGATGCCGTTACGATTCGTGGTGAGCCCCGAGTTGCCCGAGCACGTCAGAACGATTTCCCTCGCTTACACTTTCTTCGACGTTACCGATAAACCGGAACCAAACAGGACCTAATAACCATGTCTGACGCGCATTCCTCTTACTACATACCCAACCCCAGCTATTGGCCGATTGTCGGTTCGATCGCGTTGTTCTCCATGATGGTCGGCGCGGCGTCGTGGTTGAACGGCGCTTCGTTCGGGTCGCTTGTGATGGGCGTCGGGGCGGTGATCCTGATCGTCATGCTGGTCGGCTGGTTCAACACGGTTATCAAGGAAAGCGAAGCCGGTATTTACAACGGCCAAGTCGACGTTTCATTCCGCTGGGGGATGGTCTGGTTCATTTTCTCCGAGGTCATGTTTTTCGCCGCGTTTTTCGGCGCTTTGTTTTACGCGCGGATTTATTCGCTGCCGTGGCTCGGCGGCGAGGATTCGGGGGCTTCGACGAATTTTTACCTCTGGTCGGGCTACGAGGCGATTTGGCCGACGACGGGAAACGGCCCGGCGGAGGTCGGCGGCGAATTCGCCGCGATGCCGGCTTGGGGCGTGCCTGCAATCAACACCGCCATTTTGTTGAGCAGTGGCGTCACCGTCACTTGGGCGCACCACGCCTTGAAGGCGATGAAGCGGGGACAGTTGATCGCCGGGCTGCTGCTGACCGTGTTACTTGGGTTCGTGTTCGTGGCTCTGCAGGCCGAGGAATACATTCACGCCTACAAGGACTTGAACCTCACCCTCGAGTCGGGGATTTACGGTTCGACTTTCTTCATGCTGACCGGTTTTCACGGGCTGCACGTGACACTCGGCGCAATCATCCTGACCGTGGTGCTGATTCGCAGCATCGCCGGGCACTTCACCCCGCAAAACCACTTCGCGTTTGAAGCCGCCGCTTGGTACTGGCACTTTGTTGACGTAGTGTGGCTCGGGCTGTTTATCTTCGTCTACTGGCTGTAGCCCGGCCGCCTGAACGTCTCGCCGGTCGGTTTCGTTCAGGGCGGGGGAGTGACTCCGTGCGGCGTAATCAGCCCGGTTGCGAATCCGATCAGCAGCAGCACGAACGCGACGACTGAAAGCCCGATTCTCAAGGTAAGCGCGTTCAAAGTCCGCTTGGTCGTACCCCGGTCTTTGACCAGATACACCAGCGCCGAGCCCAAGCTGATCATGATGATCAGCAACAGAAGAACCACCAGCGTTTTTATCAGCATGAATTCAAGAACCCTTTACCAGCAAAGGACCAGCAACGGCACCAGCAACGGCCGGCGGCGGCGGTAAAGCCGAAGATTGACCAAAATTGACCCTGGGATTTCGCCCGGATTCCGCGTTGCCGGCGCCGATACCTAGAATATCAGAAACCTTATGAGACTGTATTTCAAGCATACCCTGCTCGGTCTTCTGCTGACGGTGTTCATCGCGGGGTTGTTCGCGGGCTTGGGCAGATGGCAGTTGAACCGCGCCGATGAGAAGAGGGAGATGATCGAGACTCAGCTGCGGCGCGCCGACGAGTCGGTCGTGGAATTGCCCGCCCGGCTCGAAGACCCCGTCGAATGGCGTTACCGCAAAGTGCGGTTTGCGGCGACCCCGCTGGCCGCGCGCCAGTTCCTGCTCGACAATCAAATCCACGAAGGCCGCGTCGGCTTCAACGTGCTGACGGCTTTCAAGACGGCGGACGGCGGCTTGATCCTGGTTGACCGCGGGTGGATTCCCCTCGGTGCGGACAGAAGCGACCCGCCCGAGGTTTCGATTTCCGAGATTCCGATGCAGCTCGAGGGTTCAATCTACGTGCCTTACGGAAAACCGTTCGCTCTCGGCGGCATCGACGACGGTGAATTCGGTTGGCCGAGGATCATTCAGTTTCTGGATTTCGAGACGCTTGGGCGGCGGCTCGGCGCGCCCCTGCGTCCTTTCACCGTGCGGCTCGCCCCCTCGTCTCCGCACGGCTACCTGCGCGCCTGGCGGATTACTTCGGTTTCGCCGGACAAGCATCTCGCTTATGCGTTCCAATGGTTCGCTCTTTCCGCCGCGACGTTCGCGGTGTTTTTTGTGCTTGCTCTGAGGCGCCGGAGAAAATGACCGACGCGATAAGGATTTCACGGCTGAAACTGCTGGCCTTGACGCTGGTTTTTCTCGGCCCGTTGCTGCTTGCCACGTTGATTTACCTCAACCCGGGGCGGTTCACGCTGCCTGAAAGCGACAGTCACGGCGAATTGATTACCCCGGCGCAGCCGCTCGCCGAGTTTCAAGGCGTGTCACATTCGGGGCGGCGACTGGCGGGCGAGCGGCTGACCGGAAAATGGACCTTGCTGTACTGGAACGGTGCCGATTGTGACCTGAAATGCGAAGCCGGCCTGTTCAAGATGCGCCAAGTGCGCCTGTCCTTGGGCAAGGACGCAGGGCGCGTGCAAACCGTTTATTTTTCCGACGAACCGACGACCGGCGGCAATCTTGAACGCCTGCTCGGCAGGTATCCGCGGTTGATTACGGCGTACTCGGAACCCGGAGAAAAAAACCTCTTTGCCGGGCAACTCGGCGCTTATCCGAAAGGCAGCGTTTACCTCGTTGACCCGTTGGGCAACTTGATGATGCGCTATGCCGACTCGGCCGCGTCGAGGGGCATTTTGAAAGACCTCAAGAGGCTTTTGCGCGTATCCAAAATTGGCTGACGAGAGCTTGATGTACCGCCGCTTCACGCTGCTCGCCCGCGCGGCGGTCGCGGTCGCGTTGTGCGTCGTGGTGCTGGGAGCCTACGTTCGGCTTTCGGACGCGGGGCTGGGCTGCCCCGACTGGCCGGGATGTTACGGAAAGCTTCTCGGGGTTCCGCAAACGACCGCCGAGATCGAGCAAGCGCGCCGGCTTTATCCGCGGAGCCCGCTTGATTCGGCCAAGGCTTGGAAAGAGGTCATGCACCGCTATCTTGCGGGCGTTCTCGGGATTTTGATTTTCACGCTCGCGGTGCTGGCGGTAATCAATCGCCGTTGCCGGCGCCAGCCGGTAGCGTTGCCGCTGCTGCTTTCGGTGCTTGTCGTATTTCAAGCCCTTCTTGGAATGTGGACAGTGACCATGCTGCTTAAGCCGATCATTGTCACTGCGCATCTGCTCGGCGGACTGGCGACCCTCGCTTTGTTGTGGTATCTGGCGTTGCCCGCCGAGCTGGACTTCGGGCCGGATTTCGGGCCGGATTTCGGGGCGGGCGGCGTTTTTGCGAAAAGGAAGAAATGGCTGCGCCTTGTGGCGGCCGGCATCGGCCTGTTGACGGTGCAAGTTGCACTCGGCGGCTGGACCGCCGGCAACTACGCGGCGCTCGCGTGCCCCGATTTTCCCACCTGCCAGCGCCAATGGTGGCCGCCGATGGATTTTGCCTCCGCTTTCCAGCTGACCGGCGAACCCGGCGTGAATTATGAGCACGGCGTGCTGGACGGTCCCGCGCGCACCGCGATTCACGTCACCCACCGCATCGGCGCCTTGGTGACTTTGCTGTTGCTGGGGGCTTTGTTGCTTGCTTTGCTGCGGCGCACGCCGCCGCCCGCGCTCAGGATTGCCGCGGTTGTTTCTTTGGCGCTGCTCGTTTTGCAAACCTTGCTCGGCGTTCTGAACGTTGTCTTGTCTCTGCCTTTAGTCGTTGCAACGGCGCACAACGCGACGGCGGCGGCGTTGCTTCTGAGCCTGATCACCGTCGCGCGTATGTTAAAATCGTAAGCGGAATGCGTGCTCCCACCAAGATCAGCGCCGCCGCGGCGCGGCAAGGGTTTGTTTCGTCGGTCAAAGACTACCTTGAGGTGTGCAAGCCCAAGGTGGTTGCGACAATGTTGTTCACGATGCTGGCCGGGATGTTTCTGGCCTCGCCCGAGCACGTTCCGTGGATTATCGTCGTTGCCGGCGCTTCGGGCGTTGCGCTGATTTCAGCCGCCGCCGCTGCGTTGAATCAGGTCGCCGACCGTCATATAGACGCGGTCATGGAAAGAACCCGCGCCCGCCCGCTGCCTTCGGGCCAGCTGACAAAGGGGCAGGTGCTGGTTTTCGCTTTCGCCGCCGGCGGTCTGGGCACGCTTGTTCTCGCGGTTTGGGTTAACTTGCTGACGACCGTTTTGGCGTTGTTGTCGTTGGTCGGCTACGCGGTGGTTTATACGCGATTTCTGAAGTATGCGACGCCGCAGAACATCGTCATCGGCGGCGCCGCCGGCGCGACGCCGCCGTTGCTCGGCTGGACCGCGGTTACCGGGCGGGTCGAGGCCGAAGCCTTATTGTTGTTTCTGATTGTTTTCGTTTGGACGCCGCCGCATTTTTGGGCTCTCGCCTTGTACCGCAAGGAAGACTACGCCGGCGCCGAAGTGCCGATGCTGCCGGTTACCCACGGTGAAGACTTTACCCGCCTGCACGTTCTTCTCTACACGGTGCTGCTGACCGTGATTACCATGCTGCCGTATTCGGTCGGCATGTCGGGCCCGGTCTATTTGTTCGGCGCCGTTTTGCTCGACGGTGTTTTTCTGTACTACGCGCTGGGACTGAAGATCACCAAGGATGAACGCTGGGCGAAAGACACTTTTGTCTATTCAATCATTTACATACTGCTGCTGTTTGCGCTGCTGCTGTTCGACGCGCACCTGCCGGCGATCGCCGCGGCGTTGTCGTAGAAAGACGGAAGAAGACGCGCCAGCCGCGCCGGTCAGGCCGCACCTGCGCTGCCGGCGTTTATTTCGGTGTTTATTGGGGGGAGGTGCGTCCGGCGGCGGCTTCGGAAGGTGCGGCAATCAGCTTCTGCAGCTTGGCAATCGCCTGATTCTCGATCTGACGCACCCGCTCGGCTGAGATTCGGTGCCGCGCCGCCAAGTCGTGCAAAGTGGCTTTTTTCCCGTCGGGTATCCGCCGTGCTTTCAGGATATCGAGACTGCGCTCGTCGAGTTCGGACATCGCCTGCTTGAGTCGGCGGCGACGGTGTACCTGCCAGTCGTCGCGTTCAACTTCGACGGCGGGGTCGGGAGCCGATTGGTCGGTGAGGTACGCCGCCGGGGCGTAATCGTCTTCTTCCTCGTCGCCCGGCGCCGGGTCGAAGCTCAGGTCCCGCCCGCTCAGGCGTTTTTCCATCTCGGTCACTTCTTCCGGTTTGACGCCGAGTTGCGCCGCGACCTCGTTCACTTCGGCCTGGTTCAACCATCCCAAGCGTTTTTTCATGCTGCGAAGGTTGAAGAACAACTTGCGTTGCGCCTTGGTCGTTGCGATTTTAACGATTCGCCAGTTTTTCAGAATGAATTCGTGCATCTCCGCGCGTATCCAATGGACGGCGAAAGAAACCAGACGCACGCCGACGTTCGGGTCAAATTTCTTGACGGCTTTCATCAGGCCGATGTTGCCTTCCTGTATCAAATCCCCGAGCGGCAAGCCGTATCCCGCGTAGCCGCGCGCGACCTGAATCACGAACCGCAGGTTATGCGTGACCAACTTGTGCGCGGCTTCCAAATCGTTCTTGTCGTGGTAACGCACCGCCAGCGAGCGTTCTTCTTCGGCGTTCAGCACCGGCAAGGCATACGCGGCTGCGATGTATCCGTTCAGGTCGGCCGGCAACGCCGCCGCCGCCGCCGGGTATTGTTTTGGTATCAGTTCCTTGGCCATTTTCCGTTGCCTCACCGCGATTTTAGCACTCTTGCCCGGAGAGTGCCAAACCTTGAACAGGTCGCGCCCGCGTGCTTGTTTGCCGGATTATTTGCCGGAGTGCGCCGCCGTCCACGCGGGCATCGGCGCCGTTTTCCGCTGAAGCGAGGAGCTTGGCGACCGCGTGTTTTGCCCGCCTTTTTCTCGCCTTCTTCTCACTTGGGGTGGTTCGCCTTTCGTTTGACTCTTCATGGATTGAGCGGCCTTGCCGCCCCCGTGCCCGGTCGTCCCGTTGCCGGCGGCGGTACCGCCCTAAAATAGATAAGGCCGACAAGCCGGTTGGACGGCGCCAAACCTCTCGGCGTGAGTCAAATATGCCATTACCTGAGTTTTCAATTCGGCGGATCTTTAGCAGGCGAAAACTTCGTCCGGTTGAGCAAGCGCGTGTCTCAAGGGGCCGAGATGGCCGTTGACCTCAGATCTGCAAGCCGTGACGCCACTTTCGACGCCGGTTGCTTGATTCGTGTTGTATCCGGGCGGGATTCTCCGCAAGACCTTGAGAAAGAAGAAGCGGTGCACACCGGTTTGCGGACTCTTTCCGGCGCCGCCGCCGCCGAAGATTGGATAGGCTCCGCACCGGTCGTCCGCGGTCTCGACGCGTCTTTTCATTACGCCCACGACGGAGAAGTTTGTTTCGGCTGGCTGTACGTCGATGCAGGCGACTCGCTTGAGGCGGCGACTCGGGCGGCGTACTCGAACGCGTTCCGGGTGTTCGACGCGCTGGGATTTTTTCATCTGCTGAGAGCCTGGCACTATCTCCCGAGTCTGCACGCGCAGGAGGAAGGAAAGTCGCGTTATCAACGCTTTTGCCGCGGCCGGGTTGCGGCGTTTGAGGCGTCGGGGCGGAAAAATTACTGCGCCGCGACCGTCATCGGCACCCGGGCTTGTTTCGGCGTGATGTATTTTCTCGCGGCGCGCGAAGCCGGAACCGCGGTGGAGAATCCGCGTCAGACCAGCGCCTGGCGCTATCCTTCGTCGGCGTTGCAGGAGCGTCCGTTGTTTGCGCGCGCGGTGTGCAAGACGTGGGCCGGCGGGGTGCATTTCTACGGTTCCGGCACGGCGAGCATCGTCGGTCATGAGTCGCGCCATCCGGGCGACGCGCCAGCGCAGTTGAATGAAGCCTTGTTTAATCTGCGGGTGTTGCTTGACGAAACGCCGCCTTTTAAGGGGACTCGGCGCTTAAGCCGCTTAAACGTGTACCTTTCGGATCCCGCCGATGCCGACAAAGCACGCACGGCGCTCGCCGAGTCGGAGTTTTCGGCCGGTTCGGTCGTCTGGTTCGAAGGGGAGATCTGCCGCCGCGATTTATGCGTCGAGATCGAAGCGTTGATTATCTGACTTGCCGATCATGCCTGAATTGCCCGAAGTTGAAACCACGCGCCGCGGTATCGAACCTCATCTCGTCGGGCGGTGCATCCGCGGCGCCGTAGTCCGGAAGAGAGCGTTGCGCAGGCCGATAACGCCCGGCATCGGAAAGAAAGTCGCCGGGCGCACGGTTGAGCGTTTGTCCCGCCGCGGCAAATATCTGTTGCTCCACCTCGGCGACGAAGCGGTGATCATGCATCTCGGGATGTCAGGCAGCTTGCGCGTTGTTTCCGCCGCTTCACCGCTTTCGCCGCACGATCATTTCGATCTGGTGTTCGACCAGGACAAAGCCGGTCGGCGGGTGCTGCGTTTCAGGGACCCACGCAGGTTCGGCATCGTGTTATGGACGAAACGCGACCCGTTGCGCCACGCGTTGCTGGCGTCCCTGGGGCCGGAGCCGCTGGGCGAAACGTTTTCCGGCGCGTATCTTCACCGGAAATCGCGCGGGCGGAGCACGTCGGTTAAGCAGTTCATCATGGATTCGAAAATAGTCGCCGGCGTCGGCAACATTTACGCCAACGAAGCGCTGTTCTTGGCTGGAATCCATCCTGCGCGGCGCGCGGGACGCATTGCGGCGTCGCGTTACGGCGCGCTTGCTTCAGCCGTACGCAAGGTGTTGAGCGAGGCGATCAGAAAGGGGGGCACTACGTTGAAGGATTTCGTACGCGAAGACGGCCGCCCGGGCTATTTTCAGTTTTCATTGCAAGTTTATGGGCGCGGCGGCCTGCCCTGCCCGAGGTGTTCGGGTAAAATCACCACCCGCACGATTGGACAACGCGCGTCTTTCTATTGCGCCGGCTGCCAAAGGTGATAGTCATGGGATAACGGTCATGGATGATCTTTTTTTCATCTCCTCCAAAATATTCTGGCACGTCTTCCGACCCACCACCGTTTTGTCCGGGTTGCTGATTATCGGGACCGCGCTTTTATGGACGAGATTCTTGAAAGCCGGCCGGCGGCTGATAGTCGGCGTACTGCTTACCGTGTTCGTGCTGGGCGTTTTTCCGGTGCACGTGTGGCTTCTTACGCCCCTGGAAGATCGTTTTCCCGTTTTGCATGAGTTGCCCGCCGACGTTGACGGCATCGTCGTGCTTGCAGGCGCGCACGATTCCCCCATCGCCGCCTCGCGCAAGAAACCTGACGCGGGAGACGGCGCCGCCAGGTTGTCCGAGGCTTTCGACCTGATGAACCGGTTTCCCGAGGCCGAGGTTTTTTTCACCGGTTACTCGGGCGCACTTATGCCGCGGGGGCCGGGTGCTTACGTGCACGCGCGGGAGCTTTTCGAGTTATGGGGCGCGGACCTCGAGCGCGTTCGCTTCGAGACGCGCGCGCGCAACACGTATCAGAACGGGCTTTATACGAAGCGCCTTGCGCAGCCTAAGCCGGGCGAAGTCTGGCTGCTTGTGACTTCAGCGGCGCATATACCGAGAAGCGTCGGCGTGTTTCGCCGTCTCGGATGGGACGTGGTCGGGGTGCCGGTGGATTTCAGAACCATGGGGAAGTACAGGTTTCGGCCGAGAAAGTTTTCCGTTTATGCGGTGCTTGCGTTCGACGCGGCGGTCAAGGAATGGATCGGTTTGCTTGCTTATTTTCTGACCGGCAGAACAAGCGCACTGTTTCCGGCGCCTTAAAGAAGCTCGTACGCCCGACGCTTCGCTACGGGCTTGCGGCTGCACGCCGTTGAACGTGCGCTGAGCCGAGACCGCGCGGGTCGGAAGCGGCGCTCAACGCGTTGTTTTCACGGTTCCAGATCACGATTTGCACGTTGCCGTAGTCGTTTTCAAGCGGTCTCAAACGGTGCCCCATCTTCTCCAGTTTTCTTTGCACGCCGGCGCTGAAAGCCTGCGGTTCAAACTGGACGGCGTTCGGAAGATACTGATGGTGAAAACGTTTCTTCGAGGCGATTGCTTCACCGTCGGCGCCGTTCAGGAATTCAAGCGCCGCGAGCACCACCATGGTGATGATACGGCTGCCGCCCGGCGTGCCGAGGATTGCAAGCCGCCGCCCGTCGTCAATGAAAGTCGGCGACATGCTTGAAAGCATGCGCTTGCCCGGTTCGATCGCGTTGGCTTTGCCGCCGACCAGGCCGTACAGGTTCGGAACGCCGGGTTTCGAGATGAAATCGTCCATTTCGTTGTTCAGCAAGACGCCGGTGCCGGGGACGGTGAGTCCCGAGCCGAACGCGTAATTGATAGATAACGTCGCGGCGACCCGGTTGCCTTCGGCGTCGATGATCGAGTAATGCGTGGTGTTTTCACCTTCGGTTTCGCCGCCGGCGGGCGGTTCGCTTTCCGCCGCCGCGCGCGTTTTGTCGATCGTCTTCGCCAGCTGCGCGGCGTATCGTGCACCGGTCAGCTTCTCCGTCGGTATCCTGACAAAATCCGGGTCGCCGAGGTACCGTGCGCGGTCGCGGTAAGCAAGACGCATCGCTTCGACCGCAAGATGGATTCTTTCGACTTGACTCGCCTCGGCGAGATCGAAGTGGGAAAGTATATTGAATATCCCGGCCATGACGATTCCGCCGGACGACGGCGGCGCCGCGGCGGTGAAGCGGGCGCCCCGGTAGGAAAAACGCACGGGTTCCCGTATCTTGACCTTGTATTCGGCCAAGTCCTGCAGACGCCAAACGCCGCCTGCCGCCGTGACGCCGGCGACGAGCTTCCCGGCGATTTCGCCGCGGTAGAAACCGTCTTTGCCTTGTGTTGCGATTCGGCTCAGGACGTCGGCGAGTTCAACTTGCCGGATGAGTTGCCCGGGCTTCGGAATCTCCTCGTTGACGAGGAAGACGTCGACCGACGCGGGCGACGCGCGGACGGCGTCGAGGCGTTTGCGCAGCAAGCGGATGTATTTCTCATCCGCGGCGAACCCCCGTGTCGCGGATTCGACGGCGGGCGCTAGGGTCGCCGTAAGAGGCAAGCGGCCGTAGTGTTTCGCCAGATAGACGAGTGCGGCGGGCAGGCCCGGAATACCCGCGGCGAGCGCGCCGTCAACCGAACGTTTTGGCGCAACGTCGCCGTTTTCGTCGAGAAACATGTCGCGGTGGGCGTTGAGCGGCGCACGTTCGCGCCCGTCGAGCATGACCTCCTCGCCGTCTTCGGCGCGGTGCAGAAGCCAGAACCCGCCGCCTCCGACGCCCGAAGAATAAGGCTCGACGACCGCGAGCGTGGCGGCGACCGCAACCGCGGCGTCGAAAGCGTTACCGCCCGCGTCGAGGATTTTTACGCCGGCTTCGGTGGCTCGGGGGTGTGCGGTCGCAATCGCGTATTTTCCCGGCGCGGCTTGCGTCGTGCACGCCGCAAAGAGAATAAAAACCGGCAAGCACGCTTTCTTAAGAACTGAAATCGGTTTCATTCTTCGATTGCCGGGGATTGCCGGGGGCGGTGCAGCCTTGTTCAGGAGGCGGATTTTCGGCGGATTTGTGTGTTCCCGGGGCGACGTTGGAACGGCACGGGCGGTGAATCACTTCTTCCTTAGTTTTTTACATTGACGTTCGACGGCGTCCGCGACGACGGCGGGCACGAAATTTGAAATGTCACCCCCGAGCAGGGCGATTTCCCGGATCAGGCTCGAGGAGATGAAAGTGAATTCGTCGCCCGGGGTCAGAAACACAGATTCCAGGGTCTCGTCGAGACGGCGGTTCATGCCCGCCAGGCGGAACTCGTATTCGAAGTCGGACACCGCGCGCAACCCGCGCAGTATCACCCGTGCACCTTGCCGCCTTGCAAAATCAACCAGCAGTCCGTCGAAGCCCATGACTTCAACGTTTCGGTCGTCGGCCAGCGTTTCCCGGGCGAGCTCCACGCGCGCTTTCGCGTCAAGCAAGTGGCTTTCTTTTTCGTTGTCGGCGACGCCGATGACGACTTGGTCGAACAAGGTCGCCGCGCGTCGCGCAAGGTCTATGTGACCGTTGGTAATCGGGTCGAAAGTCCCGGGATAAACGGCGGTGATTTTCATGGTCGCGGCAGGTTCCGTCGGAGAGCGATTATAGCCGAGCGTTCAGTCCGAAGCCGGACTCGGGCGCTCGGGGCCGGGGAGTCGTTCCGTTCCAAGCAGCGCGTATTGCACCTGCGACGCGTGCTTTCGGTGCAGCCAGTGCAGCGCGGGCGGCGGCGCAATCTCGGTTTCGGATTCCCACTCGACGTAAATCAAGGACGCCGGTTGCAGAATCCGGTCGTTTTCCGCAAGCGCGGCCAGCGTCTTCTGTACGAGGCCGCGGTTAAACGGGGGGTCGAGAAAGACGACGTCATAAGCGGTGTTCGCCTCTTGCACGAAACGCCGCGCGTCGGACGCAACCACGTGTATTGTTTCGGCGCCGAAGCGAAGGATCTCATTCTCGATTTGTCCGCAAATCCGGCGGTCGCTTTCGACCAGGGTCGCCGTCGCCGCACCGCGCGAGACCGCTTCAAAACCAAGCACGCCGCTGCCGGCGAACAGGTCCAGGCAAGCCGCACCCTCGACGTGCGGGGCCAGCCAGTTGAACAGTGTTTCGCGCACGCGGTTCGGGGTGGGGCGGACGCCGGGCAGGTCGAGAAATTCGAGATTGCGGCCTTTCCATCGTCCGGCGATGACGCGAAGATTCGAGCGCGGGTCGGATTTGGCGCGGCGGTTCAAGAACGGCTTGCGGCCGGGACGCTATTCGCCCGGGCCGCCGACGATAACGGTGACCATTTTGTCCGGATGCACGTGTTTCCGATAGGCTGCGGTTACGGACTCCCGGGTTTCCTTTTCGTACTCTTCTACGTAGTTGTATAAATAGTCCAGCTTGCGCTTGTAAAAAGCGATGTTGCCGACCGACGATAGAATCCTGCCGTTGCTGTTCGTCCTGAACACGACGCCGCCGCGAATGCGGCTGAGCGCCAGTGAAATTTCCTCCTCGGTGGGGCCCGAAGCGACAAATTCGTTGAGCAGTTCGCGCGCGGCCGAGACGGCTTGGCCCGCTTGGTCGAGGCGGGTTTGAAAAGACATGGTGAAGGCGCCGCCGGCGACCTGAGCCGAGATGCCGCTGTAGGCGCTGTAGGCAAGTCCGCGTTTGACGCGGATTTCTTCAAGCAAGCGCGAACCGAAACCGGTGGCGCCGAACACGTCGTTGCCGAGATGCAGCGCGTAAAAGTCGGGATGCAAGGCGTGGATAAGAGTCTGGCCTATTTTTACGTGCGCTTGTTCGGAAGGGAACGGAATGCGCACGGTCACCGCTTCTTTCAACTGCGGCACCGGCGGGATCTCTTCCGCC
>CAZKLI010000252.1:0-4205 GCA_964553575.1 uncultured Chromatiales bacterium | reverse complement strand
GACGACGGATACAGCGGGTTCAACATTGTCAGCGGAGAGGCGATCATCGCCGTCTGCGCCAGGACCAATGCGGTCGAGACCGCGATTCTGGCCGCGATTGCCGACGCTGACGCTTGCGAGACCGTGCCTGTGCCGGCGCTGGCGGGAATTACCGAGTTGAACTTGGCCAACACCGGGATAACGTCTTTGCAAGCAGGTGATTTTTCGGGACTGACCGGCCTACGGACCTTGAATCTCGGAGACAACAATCTGGGCATGTTGCCCGCCAGCGTCTTTTCTGGACTGACCAGCCTGCGGACGTTGAACTTGGCCGACAACCGCCTGACCGGATTGCCGGCGGGCGTCTTTGCGGGGCTGACCGGCTTGACGGAAGTCCATCTGGCCAATAATCCGAGCGATAACCCGAGCTTAATCACGCTCACGGTAAGAGCGAGATTCGACCCTTCGCGGCTGCCGAACGATTTCAGCAGCGCCACGGTGACGTTGATATTGCGCGAAGGCGCACCGCGACCGATTACGGTGGGGCTTTCGGCGACCGGCGCGGAGTTGTCACCCAACTCGCTGACCATTCCGACAGGCGCCGTCGAAAGCGACACCTTTGTTGAAATCACCCGTAGCAACGGTCCTTTTGAGTTGACTTTAAGCCCGATTACGTTCGGCGGAGAAAACGACGACTATTCCGGCTTCGAGATCGTTGTTCCGGAGAGTCCGATTACAATCAGCGGCGGTGTAAGACTAAGGCTCAAGATGTTCCTCGAAGGCGCGCTGGAGTAGGCGGGCGCAAATCAAGAGATTAAGCCCAGTTCGTACTCGTGCCGAGCTATTCTCACAAGCCGGATAACCGACGCAACGTTCACGTCACCGGCGAGGCTTCGCTACAGCGCCACGAAATCAGCGCGACTCGGATTTTTCGCTTGCCAACCGTTGCGTTTGTCCCTGACCCGGCCTGCTCCCGTAAGCCAGACATTCAACGCCGCGTCTCTGCCGCCGACTTTCAGCACCCGGTAGCCTTGATAAAGCACGCTCAGGCGTCTTGGGGGCGATGCCTGATGTATCTCAACAATGCGCTGAACCTGTACGCGCCGTTGAAACGCCGCCGCGCCTTTCCTAGAATAACTGACAAACTGGCAAAGACGCCCGACACCATGCACCCGACAATCAAACGCCTGACTCCGTCATTCATCGCGCTCGGCGCCATCGCCGCGGTGCTCGCTTTCGCTTTCCTGTCCCACCGGGACGACGCGATTCAAGTGGCGTTTTCGTTGACCGACCAGCACGGGCGAACGGTGACCCACGAGGATCTGGGCGAGCGCCATCTCCTGGTCTTCTTCGGCTTCACCAGCTGCCAAGACGTCTGCCCGGTGCAGATGACCAAACTCACGCAAGTCATGACCGAGCTTGACCAATCGGGGCACGCCGAACTCGTCACCCCGGTCTTCATCTCGGTTGACCCCGAGCGCGACCGCCCGGCGAAAGTCGCCGACTACCTGCGCAACTTCGACCGCCGCTTCGTCGGCTTGACCGGTTCGCGCAATGCGCTGAAACACGCCGCCGACTCGTTCAAGATCTTCCTCGCGAAAGCCCCCGTCAACGGCGGCGAAAACTACCAAATCTCTCACGCATCGAGCATCTACGTCGTGGGCCCGGACAGCCGCCTCGTCGCCCATCTTTCCGCAACGCAAGACGCGGACGAAGCGGCGACGCGGGTGCGCGAAATCCTGACGCGTTCCGCCGCCTGAATAAAACAGCGCCGTAATTCCCCCGCTGCAAACCCTCAAGGTTGCACTCAGGGCTCGCCCGCAATTCACCCGCAATTCACCCGGGGTTCACCCAGGATTCACCGGGGGTTCGCCGCGCCCCGTGACCAACCGCGTCCGGCCTTGCCGTCATGTCGCAACGGGCACGGCGGCGACAACGACGCACCGGGGCGACGCAAGCAACCGCGCTATAATCGCCGCATCCATGAGCATCGACATCAGCAGCATCAAACGCGTCGCTCTGGCGGTCAAACCGAACGAGACGCAGGCGCTTGAACTGGCCGCCACGCTGACCGACTATCTGCTCAAACGCTTCGACGCAGTCGTCGCTGACGGGCGCGTCGCCGGCGCCGTCGGCGACACCCGGTTGACCGCGGTCGGAGAGAACGATATCGGCGCCGCTTGCGACCTTGCGATCGTGCTCGGCGGCGACGGCACTTTCCTCAGCGCGGCGCGCGCGATGGCGCGTCACGACGTGCCGGTCATCGGCGTCAACCTCGGCCACCTGGGTTTCCTCACCGAAGTCCCGCCCGAAGACATGCTGAACCGGCTCGACCGCATCTTCGGCGGCGACCACCACGTCGAGGAACGCACGATGATCGGCGTCACCTACCTGCGCGACGGCGAGACGTCGGGCCGTCAAGACGCATGCAACGATCTGACGCTCAAGCACAAGGACTCGGTGCGCATGATCGAGGTGGACACTTCGGTTGACGGCGTGTTCCTGAACACGGTTTGGTCGGACGGGCTGATTGTCTCGACGCCGACCGGCTCGACCGGTTACGCGTTGTCGAGCGGCGGGCCGATCGTCGAACCGACGCTCGACGCGTTGCTGCTGGTGCCGATTTGCCCTCACACGCTGAGTTACCGCCCGCTGATCGTCCAACCCGACAAGCCGATCGAAATCCGTTACACCTTGCACAACAACGACGCCGGACTCGCCTCGGTTGACGGGCAAATCAACCAAGTGCTCAATCCCGGCGACGTGGTGACCGTCGAAACGCTGCCCTACAAGTTGCGGCTGATTCAGCCGTCCGACCACGATTACCTGCGCACGTTGCGGACCAAGCTGCGTTGGAGCGAGAGGCGGTAGGCCGCCCGGCGGTTTTTAAGCAGTTCACGGCGGCGGGCGAAATCCCATGTTGAAATCGCTGGCGGTTGAGAATTTCACCATCATCGAAAAGGCGCGCCTCGAATTCAGCGCCGGCATGACGACAATCACCGGTGAAACCGGGGCGGGCAAGTCAATCCTGATCGACGCGCTCGGGCTTGCGCTCGGGCGGCGCGCACAATCCCATTACTTGAACGCCGACGCCAAGCTGTCGGTGACGCTCGAGGCCGAGCTAATCGGCCTGCCGGGCGTTGTCGCGTGGCTTGAGGAGAACGACCTTGCGAGCGGCGAGGAGTGCATCCTGCGGCGCACGCTCACCCGGGACGGCCGTTCGCGCGCGTTCATCAACGGCGTGCAGACACCGATTACGCAGATGCAGTCCTTGAGCGAACGGCTCATCGAGGTTGTCGGACAGAACTCGCAACAGCCGTTGATGCATCCCGGCGGGCACCTCAAGATTCTCGACGCGCAATGCGACCACGGCGGCGCGCTGGAAGAGCTCAGGGAAGTGCAACGCGAGTGGAGCACCTTGTCTCGGAAACTGAAAGCGCGCCTTCAGAAAAACAGTGAGATCGAAGACCGCCTCGCCCTGCTGAATTACCAACTCAAGGAGCTCGATGAATTCGCGCCTAAGGACGGCGAGTTCGAGGAGGTTGACCAAGCGCACCGGCGCTTGTCGAAGAAAGAACTGCTGCGCGAAGAGGCGCACCGGGCGCTGGCCCTGCTCGACGAAACCGAATCAAGCGACGCGTCGGCTCAGATCGCCGCCGCCGCACGTTCGCTGCGGGCGCTGGCCGACGCCGACCCGGGGCTTGCGACCGCAAGCGAACAGCTCGACGCCGCGCTCGACCACGTGCAGACCGCGGGCCGTGAAATCCGCGACTGCCTCGGACGCATCGAGGTCGGCGAAGAGGAGTATCAAACGTTGGAAAAGCGCCTGCGCGGCTATCTCGACCTGTCGCACAAATACAAGACCAAGCCCGAAGCGCTCGTTGAGTTTCACCGCGGCCTGAGAAAGGCGTTCGACGAGACGGCGAATCCCGACGCGACCCCCGAAGCGATGCAGCGCCGGCTCGACGAACTGAAAGCCCGTTACGCGACGCTCGCCGACAAGATAGGCAAACGCCGCAGGGCGACCGCCGCCGCGCATTCGACAGAAGTGACGGGCACCCTGGAGGACCTCAACATGCAAGGCGCCGAATTCAGCGTCGAATTCAAGGCCAACGACGACGACGCACCGAGCCCCCACGGCAACGAGCAAGCCGAGTTTTTCGTGCGCACCAACGCAGGGCAGCCGCCCGGCCCGCTCGCGCGTATCGCATCAGGCGGAGAAATGT
>CAZKLI010000251.1:0-5335 GCA_964553575.1 uncultured Chromatiales bacterium | reverse complement strand
GCGAGATTCAACGTCGCCAGGCCGGCCAGCATCGAAAAATCATCCGACCGCAGGGACGTTATCCCGGCGCCGGCCAAGTTCAATTCGGTGATCGCCGACAGATCTGACGCCAATACCGCCTCGCAACCGCCGGCCGCGGCGATCTCGGCCAAGATCGCAGCCGTGACCGCCTCCGTCCTGGCGCAGACGTTGATGAGCGTAATTGTCCCCACCACCGTAACGTCGAATCCCCGATAATCATCGCCGGGGTCGTCAAACGGGAGCAGGCTCAAGTTCAGCCTGACCGGAACGCCGCCGGGAGGATGTCTCAGCACAACGACGCCGCTTTCGACGCCGCCGGTCGGAATCGTCAGGAAGTCGGTTGACAACGCCGCCGCCTCGACCGTCGAAAGCCTCACTGTAACCGGGTGCGGCGCACCCTCGCCCAGCACCAAGCTGACCGAAGAATTGACGGACTCGCCGGACAACCACGACCCCTCGATTTGCGCTCTTACCGTGAGCGTGAAATTCGGCGTCCAATTACCGCTCAGGTCCAACCCCGTCAAACTGTCGAGCCCCGCAAAGATGCCGCGCGGCAGTTCGGTCAGCCTATTGTTCGCCAAGTTCAACGTCCGCAAGCCGGGCAGCACCGAAAAATCGTCCGGTCGCAAAGTCCGTATCGCGGCACCGGCCAAGTTCAATTCGGTAATCGTCTCCAGAGCCGAGACCAGCACCGCCACGCAAACGTCGTCGGGGTCCGCGGTCGCGGCCAAGATCGCATCCCGAACCATCGGCGTCCTGGGGCAGACGTCGACGGCCGGGTCTTCCTTAACGACCGTCAATTCGCCGTAATTGTCGTCGGCACCGCCGAGCACAAGCGGGTCCAATAAGATCAACCTGAACGCACCGGCATCGGGGGTGCGGGTGATTGTGACGACGCCGCTTTCGACGGCGCCGGTCGGAATCGTCAGCAATCTGCCCGACAGCCTCGCTCCGCGCGCCGAGAGACGCACCGTAATCGGTCGAGGCGCACCCTCGCGCAGCGCCAGCTTCACCCCGGCGCTGGTGAAATCATCCGGCAGCGACGTAGGGTCGAATGCAGGTCTTACCGTCAACGTGAAACTCGAGGCTGAATTGCCGCTCAGATCCACTCCGGTCAAACCGACCAGCCCCGCAAAGACACCCGCCGGCAGCTCGCTGAAGCGGTTGTCCGCCAAGATCAGCCTTTGCAGGCCGGCCAGCGCCGAAAAAACGCCGTAAGGCAGGAGCCGGCCGCCCAAATTGTTGTTCGTGAGATTCAACGTTGTCAGACCGGCCAACCCTGAAAAAACGCCGCGAGGTAGGCGTTGGTCGCCTAAATTGTTGTTCGTGAGATCCAACGCCGTCAGACCGGACAACCCTGAAAAAACGCCGGAAGGCAGGGGTTGCTCTCCTAAATTGTTATCCCTGAGGTCCAACGTCCTCAGGCCGGTCAGTTCCAAGAAGACGTTGGCGGGCAATGCGTTCAACTGGTTGGATTTCAGGTCGAGCGACCGCAGATTGGCCAGCCCGGAAAAGGCGCGCTCGGATACCGTGCCGTCCCCCAGAAAGTTGCCGCCGAGGTCGAGCGTCTGCAGATTCGTTGACTCGGAAAAGACGCCGGCAGGTAGCGTGGTCAAGCGGTTGGTGCTGAGATCCAGCGTCCGCAGCTTGGTCAGCCCCGAAAAATCGTCCGCCCGTAAAAGCGTTATCCCGGTATTGGCCAAGTTCAACTCGGTGATTTCCTCGAGCTCCGACGGCGAAACCGCGCTGCAAACGTCGGCGGGACTCGAGGTCGCAGCCAGAATCGCCGCCTCGACCGCGTCGGTCCTGGCGCAGACGTCCACCGGCGGCTCTCTCAAGACGAACCGAGCGTCCGAAACGATCTCGAACCCGTTGAAGCACCGCGCTTCAAGTCTATATCCATCCGAGCACGTATTCGGCGCCGCCGGCGGGTCGCCGAGGGTTATTTCGATCGAGCCTGCATCCCCGGTTCGGGTCACGAAGATCGTTTCGCTCTGCACGCCGCCCGTCGGAATCGTCACCCGGGTGGCGGACAAGCTGCCGCCGGTCACCGTCAGATCAATCGGTAACCGATACGGCGCCCCCTCGCGCAAGGTCAGTCTGACCGGCACCGGTACGGACGCCAAGAACGCCTCCAACGGGTCTTCGACCTCGCCGGTCGTCTCCAAGCGCAATTCCAGCCTGAACGGGGCGCCGGGGTTATTGTGCAGATGGAGCGCTCTCAGGCTGGTAAGCCCATGGAACACGCGCGGCGACAGCGCGGTCAACCGGTTTGCGTCCAGCCGCAACATTTGCAACAACTCGAGACTCCCGAATATCCTTTCCGGCAAGGTGGTCAACCCGTTGTTCGGGTCACCGTGATATTGCTCTTGCAGCTGCAATATCCGAAGTTCGCGAAGTATGTTAAAAACACCTCGCGGCAACGTGGTCAACCGGTTTCGCTGCAGTCTTAACTCGCTCAAACTTGTGAGACCAAAGAACACGTGTGATGGAAGCGTGGTGAGTTGGTTTCCATTCAAAGCTAGATAATCGGTAACATCTATGTAGAAGAACTCTCTCTCTTTAAGAGAGCTGATCCCGAAATCATTGAGGCTAAGCGTTATGAGCCTTATGGATCCAAACTGTCCTGAAGTGACATCAGCGCAATGCCCTATCCCCGCCCCTATACTCACGAGATGATCACGAATCGCCGGTGACATGTCACAGACACCCTCTTGGATAATGACTTGCAGCCTGGACTGTTCTTCCAATACGTAATCGGACGAGGGGAACAGTTCAACGTGAAACTGTTCGCGAAAAAATTCGACGTCCGAGTCGTCGGTGATCGGGATCTCGATTGTTCCGGCCGTTGAGTTCGCGGGCACAGTGATCACGCCGCTGCCGGCGTCGTAGTCGCCGGCGTCGGCCGAATCGCCGGTGAAGGGACCCACGCCGACGGTGTAGCGAACGGTGAGCTCCCTCGGCAACGCTGAGCTCAGAGCGAACTCGGCAACGGCCGTTTCACCTTCACGGACGTCAATGCTTCCGTCGGAATCGGTGAACCGCACCACCGGTATCTGGAGATCGATTACATCCTGCCCATGAGCAATCCCCAGCGGCGGCACAATTTCAAAACCGGCGAAGCATTGCCCCTCGTTTACGTGCGAGGCGCAATTATCGGGCGGCGGCGACAGTCCGGCAAAACCGATTGAAAACGACTCGCCGATTCTGGTCACATTGAACAGCGCACTCTGCGTACTGCCCGCGGAAATCGTCACCGGATTGGCGGATAGACCGACGCCCGATACTCCAAAGCGAACCTCCAGGGGGTATGGCGCACCTTCGGCCAGCGTGAGCCTGGCCGGCGCCGAACCGAACGTCAGCAACGCCGTGGATATACTCTGCGTCTCGTCGGCGGACTCCAAGCGCAGCGCCAACTCGAAAGGCGCGCCGGGATTGTCCCTTAAATGAACCGTTCTCAGATTGGAAAGCCCGGAAAACACGCCCGCCGGCAGCGCGGTCAGCTGATTTCCTTCCAACCACAATACCCTGAGGGAGCGGAGATCGCTGAATATCCCTTCCGTCAAGGCCGACAAACTGTTGCCGTTCAGATCTAGTTCCAATAGATTGGTTAATCCCGAGAAAATGCCGGCGGGCAACGTGGTCAGCAGATTGTTGCGGCGCATGCCCAAGAATTTGAAGTTAAAGTTTCTGACGCCGTCGAACAGGCTCGGCGGCAACTCCCTCACTTGACTATCATTCACACTAAACCGTGTCAGAACCAAATCAGAGAAGTCTCTTCTTTTAAAGCCTGTAACGTTAGATGGAAATCGAAAACTGGCACCAAGCAGGCCTTGGATGTTGTATGAAGGAAAGCTTGATATGTCTTGGCAGGGCGGGGGACGTGCCCCAAAAAGTTGCCTATTAATTTGAGTAATGACTGCCGGTGTTCTGTCGCATATACCTTCTTGAATCTCGATCGTTACACTGGGGGTTGTTCCCAACACGTAGCCGGTCGAACCGGTCAAGTCAAGGGAGAACCTTTCTCTGAGCGGTTCGACGTCTGAGTCATCCGCGATCGAAATATTGATGGTTCCCCGTGTCTGCCCCGCGGACACCACGACCTCGCCGCTGAGGGCTTCATGGTCGTCGGCGTCGGCGTTATCGTAGGCGACCGAATAGAAAAACACGGTTTCTTCGGTCGGCGCCGGAGCGAACTCGAAAACCGCTTCGACCGTGCCGCCTTCAGGCGAAGAAAGCGCGCGCCTCAGAAACGAGGCCGTCCTCCGCCCGACTTTATGACCCGCGACGTCTTGGATCGCATGTTCACCCAAGCCGGGAGACACGGGAATGCCGTGGGAGACGATGCGCGCACCGTCAAGCCTCAACGCGCCGTCGGGAACGCTGACGCCGTCGGCGTCGGCGTCGTCGCTTTGCAGTCTGTAGCGGAACCTCAGCGCGTTCGGGAAGCCCGCCCTCGTATCGTCATAAACCGCAAACCGCGTCTCGCTTCCTATCTTGAGCGGCAACGCCGGCCGGCGCCCGTTCCCCGACCGGATCACTTCGACCGCCCGGTTGAAAACGACCTCGACGACGATTTCCTCACGGGAATTGCCGTAGATATAGGCGTCGCCTTGAAGCGGTTTCGAAATGATTTCGACGCCCGACACGGCGGGAGGGACGTCGTCCAAGACAAGCCGGGCGTCCGAGACAATCTCGAATCCGCTGAAGCACCGTCCCTGATAGCGCCGTTCATTCGAGCACGCGTCGGGCGCCGCCGGCTCGGCAAGACTGACTTCGACCGAGCCTGCATTCACGGCCGGGGTCACGGTGATCGTTTCGCTCTGCGTGGCGCCCGCTGGAATCATCGCCGAAATCATCTCTTGGACGGGCGACAGGCGGGCGCCGACCGCGGTCAGGTCGATCCGCAGCGAATACGGCGCACCCTCGCGCAAGGTGAGTCTGGTCTGCACCGGGTCGGACGCTGAAAACGCCGCCGACAGCTCTTCCGCCGTGCCGGACGCTTCCAAGCGCGGCTTCAACCTGAACACGGCGCCGGGATTGTGACGCAGGTGGAGCGAACTCAGGCTGGAAAGTCCCGCGAACACGCCCGGCGGCAACGTGGACAAGCGGTTGTTCTCGAGCGCCAGCGCCCGCAGCCCGGTCAACCCTGAAAAGACCCCCTCGGTCAACGTCAACAGCCGGTTGTTCTCGAGCCCCAGCGTCCGCAGGCCGGTCAGTCTCGAAAAAACGCCCTCAGGCAAGCCGCCATCGCCCAAAACGTTGCCGCCGAGGTTCAATGTTTGCAGGCCGGTCAATCCTGAAAAGACGCCCT
>CAZKLI010000250.1:0-5873 GCA_964553575.1 uncultured Chromatiales bacterium | reverse complement strand
GGCGGGCGGGCAGGCGCCGCTCGACCTGATGGAATTGGAGATGGCCGGCGCCGAGACGCTCGACCGTTACCGCTACCGCGTCGTCGTTGACAGCGCCTACCCGCAATTCATCTACTGGCTCGGGATGCCGTTCTTCTCGCCGATGCCGTGGGAAGCCGAGGCGTTTTACGAACAGCCCGGCTTGCCCGAGCGCAACGTCACGTTGAACTGGTATCCGATCGGCACCGGCGCGTACATGATGACCGAGAACAATCCGAACATGCGCATGGTGCTCGAGCGCAACCCCGAATACCGCACCGACTATTACCCGAGCAGCGGAGAGGATGGAGACCGCGCGCTCGGCCTGCTCGACGACGCCGGCAAGCGGCTGCCTTTCATAGACAAGGTGGTGTTTCATCTGGAAAAGGAGAACATTCCTTACTGGAACAAGTTTTTGCAGGGGTATTACGACAGCTCCGGGGTTGACTCCGACAGTTTCGATCAGGTGATTGCAATGAGCCCCGGCGGCGAGTTCGTATTGAGCGACGAGATGCGCGAACGCGGCGTGAACATGTCGTCGGCGGTGCGGGCGACGATCATCTACATCGGTTTCAACATGCTCGACCCGGTGGTCGGCGGTGACGGGGAACGTGCGGTCAAGCTGCGCCGCGCGCTGTCGATCGTGGTTGACATGGAGGAGTACATCTCGATTTTCCTGAACGGACGCGGCATCGCGGCGCAAGGGCCGGTTGCGCCGGGCATCTTCGGCCGGCGTGAAGGCGTGGCCGGCGTCAACCCTTACGTCTATGACTGGCGCGACGGACGCGCCGTGAGAAAGCCGATCGAGCGCGCGCGCGCGCTGATGCGTGAAGCAGGCTACGACGACGGCATAGACCGGCGCACCGGCGAGCCGCTGGTGCTGTACTTCGACACCACGGGCACCGGGCCCGACGCAAAATCGTTCTTGAACTGGATGCGCAAGCAATTCGCCAAGCTCGGCGTGCAACTGGTGATTCGCAACACCGACTACAACCGGTTTCAGGAGAAGATGCTGCGAGGCAACGCGCAGATTTATCGCTGGGGGTGGAACGCCGATTACCCGGACCCGGAGAACTTCATGTTTCTTCTCTACGGCCCGCACTCGAAAGTGGATCACGGCGGGCAGAACACAAGCAACTACCGCAACGCTGAATTCGACCGCTTGTTCCAGCGGATGAAAAGCATGCCGAACGGCGCCGAGCGCCAAGCGCTGATAGACCGCATGGTCGAGATCGTGCGCCGCGACGCGCCGTGGATCTGGGGGGTGCATCCCGCGTCGTTGTCGTTGCGTCACGCGTGGATCGGCAACTACAAGCCCAACCTGATGACGCACAACACGCTGAAGTACCGCAGCCTCGACGCCGCCTTGCGCGAACGCAGGACGGGCGAATGGAACCGGCCCGACTTCGCCCCGCTCGCGGCAATCGCCGCAATCGTCGCGTTGTTCGTGCTGCCCGCCGCGGTGATCGTGCGCCGCCGCCGCCGGGAGACCGCGTTGTGAGCGCTTACATACTCCGCCGCGTACTCTACGCGCTGCCGATTCTGGCCGGGGTCAACGTGCTGACTTTTGTGCTGTTCTTCGTCGTCAACTCGGTGGACGACGTCGCGCGCATGAACCTGGGGCACCGGCACATCACGCAGGAACAGGTCGAGATGTGGAAAAAAGACCGCGGTTACGACAAGCCGCTGGTTTTCAACGCCGCAGCCGAAGGCGCCGCCAAGCTGACCGACACGATCTTCTACAACGAATCGGTGCGCCTGTTCGTGTTCGACTTCGGCCGCTCCGACAGCGGCAGGGACATCGGCTACGACATCCGCCAGCGGATGTGGCCGAGTCTCGCAATCGCGGTGCCGACCCTGTTGATCGGCTTGCTCGTCAATATCACGTTCGCCTTGATCATGGTCTTCTTTCGCGCGACCTACGTCGAGTTTTCATCGGTGCTTTTATGTATCGTCATGATGTCGGTCTCGGGGTTGTTCTACATCATCGGCGGGCAGTTCTTGTTCGCCAAGCTGCTCAAGCTCGCGCCGATCTCGGGCTACGTCGAGGGCGTCTACGCACTCAAATTCGTCGTGTTGCCGGTCTTGATCGGCGTCGTCAGCGGCATCGGCGCGGGCAGCCGCTGGTACCGCACGATATTCCTCGAGGAAATCGGCAAGGATTACGTGCGCACCGCGCGGGCCAAGGGGCTCGGCGAGTTCACGCTCCTCGCCCGCCACGTCCTGCGCAACGCGCTGATCCCGATCCTGACCGGCGTCGTCGTGATCCTGCCGCTGCTGTTCATGGGCAGCCTGATCACCGAGTCTTTCTTCGGCATTCCGGGGCTCGGCAGTTACACCATCGAGGCGATTGCGCGGCAGGACTTCTCGATCGTGCGCTCGATGGTGTTCCTGGGCGCGGTGCTCTACATCGTCGGACTGCTGCTGACCGACCTTTCCTACACCGTGGTGGATCCGCGCGTGAGGTTGCAGTGATGCTTCCGGTAATGCCCGTCGTGCTCGCGACCGACGCGCTGTTTTTTCTGCTGCTGTTGCTGCTTGCGGGATACGCGATTTACGCGCTGCGTCGCCCCTATATGCTTGAACCGTGGCGCAGGCTTGCGCGCAGCCGCAGTGCGATGGTGTCTTTGACGATCATCTTCTTTTACGTCGCAATCGCGTTTCTCGATTCGCTGCATTTCAAGCCGCGGCTTGAAAGCGACAAGACGGTTTATTCGAATGAGATTCTGAGCGTGTTCGACCTGCTGGTCGCGCCGCTTCGGGAGAACGAAGAGAAAACCTACTCGCGCCCGTTCGCGGCGCATTCCTTCGTCAAGGAGACGCTCGAGGACGAAGACGGGCGGCGCTACCGCGGCTTTGCACGGCTCGAGCACGGCGGCGCACATCTGCAAGCGCTTTCCGGGCGCAACCGCGACGTGGTATTGACCGGGCTTGCCGGCGCCGCGCGGGGATTCGCCGCGTCGCTGCTCGTGCTGGCGCTGTTCTGTCTGGCGCGTTCCAAGGAGAATTTCAGGGGACGTTTCAGGGGAAATTTCAGGGGGCGCGTGCGCGCGTTCGCCGACGTTTGGCGCAGGGTGGTGCGCGGGCGAACCGAGCTGCCGTGGCGCGCGGTGTTCATCACCCTGACCGTGATCCTCGTCGCGGTGTTCGCCGTGGCCGAACTCGGCGTCAAGTATCACCTGCTCGGCACCGACAAGGTCGGTCAGGACGTGCTCTATCAGGCGTTGAAGAGCGTGCGCACCGGGTTTCTGATCGGCACCCTGACGACGCTGGTGATGCTGCCGTTCGCGCTGCTGCTCGGCGTGACCGCCGGCTATTTTCTCGGCTGGGTGGACGACGTGATCCAGTACGTCTATACGACGCTGAACTCGATTCCCGGCGTGTTGCTGATCGCCGCGGCGGTGCTGATGCTGCATCTCTACATGAACCAGCATCAGGACGAGTTCAACAGCCTCGCGGTGCGCGCCGACGTGCGCCTGCTGTTCCTCTGCATGATTCTCGGCGTCACCAGCTGGACCGGCCTGTGCCGCCTGCTGCGCGCCGAGACCCTGAAAGTCAAGAGCATGGACTACATTCAGGCGGCGCGGGTGCTCGGCGTCGCCCGCTTCACCTTGATCGTGCGCCACGTCCTGCCGAACGTGATGCACATCGTGTTCATCACCATCGCGCTCGACTTCAGCGGGCTGGTGCTGGCCGAAGCGGTGCTTTCGTACATCGACATCGGCGTTGATCCGACGATGCACAGCTGGGGCAACATGATTAACAGCGCGCGCCTCGAGATGGCGCGCGAGCCGCCGGTGTGGTGGGCGCTCGCCGCTTCCTTGATTTTCATGCTCGGTTTGGTGCTCGCGGCCAATTTGTTTTCCGACGCGGTACGCAACGCGTTCGACCCGCGGACCGCGGCGTCCCGCTGAGCGAGATTTGCGGTGAGCGTACCTCTTTTGCAGGTTGAGAACCTCGGCGTCGCGGTCGCCGGCGGCGACGCCCTGTTGCGCCAAGTCGGGTTCAAGGTGTACAGGGGGGAGACTTTCGCGCTGCTCGGCGAGTCGGGGTCGGGCAAGTCGATGACCGCGCTGTCGGTGATGCGTCTTCTGCCCGAAGGCGTCGTCTTCCGCTCGGGGGAGGTCCGTTTCGACGGGCGGGACCTGTTGCGCGTGCCCGCGTTCGCGATGCACGCGGTGCGCGGTCGGCGGATTGCGATGATTTTCCAGGAGCCGATGACTTCGCTCAATCCGGTGATGACGGTCGGCGTCCAAGTGGTCGAAGTGCTGCGGCTGCACCGGGGCCTGTCCAAGGCGGCGGCGAAAGGGTGCACGCTCGAGACTTTCGAGAAAGTCGGCCTCGACAATCCGGCGCTGGTGTTTTCCTCGTATCCGCACGAGCTGTCCGGCGGAATGCAGCAGCGCGTGATGATCGCGGCGGCGATCGTGGGCGAGCCCGACCTGCTGATTTGCGACGAGCCGACGACCGCGCTCGACGTCACGATTCAGGCGCAGGTGCTCGATCTGCTGAAGACGCTGCAAGCGCGTTTGCAGACCGCGATGCTGTTCATATCGCACGACCTTTCGATCGTGTCGAACGTCGCCGACCGTATCGCGGTGATGAAGGACGGCCGGGTGGTGGACGAGACCGATGTCGCGGGCTTTTTCACCGGGCGCCGCCATCCGTACAGCCGTCATTTGCTCGAGGTCGCGCCGGTGTTGAACAAGCGCGGGGTCTCTCCGTCCCGTTCTGCTTCGGGTGAAAGCGGCGGCGGCAAACTGCTCGAGGTCGAAGCGCTGAAGGTGCATTTTCCGATTCGCTCGGGTCTGTTGCGCCGGGTGCGGGGGCACGTCAAGGCCGTGGACGGCGTCTCGCTGAGCTTGGGCAAGGGCAGGACGCTGGCGTTGGTCGGTGAATCGGGTTCGGGCAAGACCAGCGTCGCCAAGGCCGTGCTCGGTCTTGCGCCGGTCACCGACGGTGCAATCCGCTTTGACGGCGTGCGTTTCGAGGCGTTGCGCGGCGCCGCGCTGCGCACGTTCAGACACAGCGCCCAAATCGTGTTTCAGGATCCTTTCTCCTCGATGAACCCGAAAATGCCGGTCGGCGAAATCATCAAGGAAGGGATGCGCGCCCAGCCGGAGCGCCTGAGGAAGGGCACGGGGAAAGGCGCGGGGAAAGACGGTGAAGCGTGGATGACCGGGCGCACCCGCGAGCTGCTTGAGCTTGTCGGTCTCGACCCGCGCTCGATGAGCCGCTATCCGCATGAGTTCTCCGGCGGGCAGCGTCAGCGGATCTGCATCGCGCGGGCACTTGCGGTCGAGCCGAGATTGCTGATCTGCGACGAACCGACCAGCGCACTCGACGTGTCGGTCCAAGCGCAAATCCTCGGCCTGTTCCGTCGGCTGCAGGACGATCTCGGGTTGAGCTACCTTTTCATCACCCACGATATCGCGGTGGTTTCCCACGTCGCCCACGAGATCGCGGTGATGCACCGGGGGCGGATCGTCGAGGCCGGTGAAACCGGCGCGGTGTTGACGCATCCGCGCAACGACTACACGCGCGCCTTGCTGTCGTCGGTGCCGGTCATCAACGCCGCCGCCTGAACGCCGGTGCGGGACGGGTTACCCCCGGCGGTATCTTGCAAGCGCTTGGCTTCGTTGTTTTGATTAATCTGCCTCGATTGGAAAACCCCGGTTTGCTTGCGGGTGTGGATGACGGCGTTCCTGCGCGCAGGTTCAAATCCACGGCAAGGCAGCCGCACGGCGGCCGGACTTTGTGCCGGTTGCACTGCCGGCGGAATCCGCCGCCCGCGCGGTGCCCATCCCTCGCCGCGGGGTCACTCTTGCCTCCTGACCGCCGAAAGACGTCCCTTC
>CAZKLI010000249.1:0-2341 GCA_964553575.1 uncultured Chromatiales bacterium | reverse complement strand
AGGAAGGAGACTGAAATGAACTACGCAGCGATGACGGTCGGCGGCGAGTCCGCCGGCGAGCGGAAAGTCTATTCGCCGTGGAACGGCGAGTGCATCGGCGCCGTTGCGACCGCCGACGCCGAAATCGCCGAGCGCGCGCTTGCAACGGCGCACGCGGTGTACGAAAACCGTGACGCCTGGCTTACGCCGGCGCGGCGCATCGAGATTCTGCAGGAGGCCGGACGGATCATGCAGTCGCGGCTGGACGAATTGACCTTGCAGGCCGCCGCCGAAGGCGGCAAGCCTCTGGTGGACTCACGGGTTGAATTGGTGCGCGCCGTTGACGGTTTGCGCAGTTGCGTCGAATGCGTGCGCACCGCGCACGGCGAGGAGATTCCGATGGGAATCAACGCGAGTTCGATGAACCGTCTGGCGATGACGCGCCGCGAGCCGATCGGCGTGGTGCTCGCGTTCAGCGCGTTCAATCACCCGATGAACCTGATAGTCCACCAGGTCGGCCCCGCGATAGCCGCGGGTTGTCCGGTGGTCGTCAAACCCGCGTCCGATACGCCGCTGTCGTGCTTCGCTTTTGTCGGCATCCTGCGCGAAGCGGGTCTGCCTGAAGAGTATTGTCAGGCGCTGTCGGTGAACAACGAGGTCGCCGGCGCGTTCGCCGCCGACCCGCGGGTCGGTTTTTTCAGTTTTATAGGAAGCGCCACGGTCGGCTGGCGCTTGCGCGCCAAGCTTGCGCCGGGGGCGCGTTGCGCGTTGGAGCACGGCGGCGCCGCACCGGTGATCGTCGCCGCCGACGCGGATCTCGACGACGCTTTGCCGTTGATGGCGAAAGGCGGCTTTTATCACGCCGGGCAAGTCTGCGTGTCGGTACAGCGGGTGTACGCGCACGCCTCGGTCGCGCAACGCGTCGCCGACGGTCTTGCCGAACAGGCGGGCAAGATGAAGATCGGCGACCCGACCGAAGCCGACACCGACGTCGGGCCGTTGATCAGGAAGCGCGAGGTTGACCGGGTCGAGCAATGGGTGAACGAAGCGGTCGCCGCCGGCGCGAAGCGCGTCTGCGGCGGAGAACGCATCGAAGACCGGGCTTATGCGTGCACCGTGCTCGCCGACCCGCCCGACGACGCGAAAGTCAGCCGGGAAGAGGTGTTCGGCCCGGTGATCTGCGTGTACTCCTGCACCGACGTTGACGATGCGATTCGCCGCGCCAACGCGGTGCCGTTTTCGTTTCAGGCGGCGGTCTTCACGCGCGACATAGACGTTGCGATGCGTTGCTGTCGCGGTCTCGACGCGGCCACGGTGATGATCAACGATCACACCGCGTTTCGCGTTGATTGGATGCCTTTTGCCGGGCACAAGGTTTCAGGACACGGAACCGGCGGCATTCGCTACACGTTCGAAGACATGCAGATCGAGAAATTGATGGTGCTGCGTTCCCGCAGCCTAAGTTGAACGCGCACGTCAAAGCCGGCCCCTTGCAAGACGCAGTGAAAGAACGGGCGGACGGCCGGCCGGTCAGCCGTTATTCGGCGGGAAGTTTCGGTCTTTCCCGGAAAGTGTTTCCCCGAAGGGTGCTCGACGTGGTGGAGACCCTGCACGACCGGGGACACGAATCCTATATCGTCGGCGGCGGGGTGCGTGACTTCCTGCTGGGGAGCAAGCCCAAGGATTTCGACGTTGCGACCAGTGCGCGCCCCGAGGAAGTCGCCGCTTTGTTTCCCCGTTGCCGGCTTATAGGCAGGCGGTTTCGTCTCGCGCACGTGCGCGACCCGCGGAACCGGCGTGAGATTACCGAGGTTGCGACGTTCCGGGCTTTGCTGGGTGAGTCGGGCGACAGCGTGGTTGAAAACAAGCGCATCGTCCGCGACAACGCCTACGGCTCCCTGGAGGACGACGTTTTGCGCCGCGACTTCACCGTCAATTCGATGTATTACAACCCGTTCTCCGACGAGTTGGTTTGTCACAGCGACGCCCCCTCCGACATCAAAAGCCGCCGCTTGCGTTCGATCGGAGATCCGTGGGCGCGCTATCATGAAGACCCGGTGCGGATGCTGCGGGCGATTCGTTTCACCGCAAAGCTCGATTTGAAGATGGACGCCGACGTGTCCCGGCAGATTCACGCGCTCGCACCGCTGATCAAGGACGTCCCGCCGGCGAGATTGTTCGAGGAAAGCGTCAAGCTGTTTCACGGCGGCGCTTCGCTCAGGGTTTATGAGCTGCTGCAGGAATACGGGCTGTTCGGGATGCTTTACCCCGCTGCCGGCCGCCGCATCAAGGAAGACCGCGGCGAGGGCCTGCGCGAACGTTTTCTTCGGGCCTTGTTTGAAAACACCGACGCGCGCGTCGG
>CAZKLI010000248.1:0-1598 GCA_964553575.1 uncultured Chromatiales bacterium | reverse complement strand
CCCTGACGAGTTTCGGCGAGCTGCGCCAGCATTCGCGCTACGAGGAGAACGGCGACAAGATATTCTATGACGGCGAGAACTACATCGGCATCGTCGGCAGCGCCGCGCACGAACTGGTCATGAGAAGTCTCCTGGGCCGATGTGAGTACGACTTCAGCTCACGTGACAACATTTTCGAATCGCTGCTCAGGATGCACCCGCTGCTCAAGGACGAGTATTTCCTCAATCCCAAGGAGGAAAACGACGACCCGTACGAGTCAAGCCGCATAGACGCGTTGATTGTCAATTCCAGGGGCATATTCGGGGTGTTCTCGCTGCGCGAGGTGTTCGAGTATTCCAAGTTCTGGGCAATCGGTTCGGGCGGCGACTTTGCTTTGGGTGCGATGTTCGCGCTGTACGCCAGCGAAGACCTCGACGCCGAGCAGATTGCTCGCGCGGGCGTCGAGGCGGGTGTCGAGTTCAACAACGCCAGTGCGCCGCCGATTACCGCTTATTCGGTCGAACTGAGCGTCTGAGGCCGGTGTTCACGGGAATCGTCGAGACGCTTGGGTGCGTTGCACAAGTTGACCGTCGCGACGGCGACGCGATCTTATCGATCGAGGCCGGCGAGCAATTCGTCGGGGCTCTCAAGCCCGGCGCAAGCGTGATGGTCGCCGGCGTGTGCTTGACCGCAACCCGCTTGGGGGGCGAATCGTTCACGGTCGACGTGTCGTCCGAGACCTTGGCGTGCACCACGCTCGGCGGCTGGCGCAAAGGCGAGCCGGTCAACTTGGAGCGTGCATTGCGGTTCGGCGACCCGGTTGACGGTCATCTCGTCAGCGGCCACGTTGACGCGGTCGCGCGGGTCGCCGCGCGGGTGAGCGACGCGCGCAGCGAGCGTTTCGAGATCGAGACGCCGGCGGTGCTCGCCGGGTTGATTGCACCCAAGGGCGCGGTTTGTCTCGACGGCGTAAGTTTGACCGTCAACGCCGCGTCTTCGGTGAAGTTCAGCGTCAACGTCGTCCCCTACACGCTTGAAAACACGACGTTTTCGTCGAGGCGCCCGGGGGACGGCGTGAATCTGGAAGTGGATCTGCTCGCGCGCTACGTCGGGCGCTGCCTGTCGGAGCGCGGCTGAGGCCTGCGATGCCGGTCTCGAGCGTTGAAGCAATCATCGCCGACGTCCGCGCCGGGCGCACCGTCGTCGTCGTTGATGACGAAGGCCGGGAGAACGAAGGCGATCTGATTGTCGCCGCGGAAAAGATCACGCCCGAGGCGATGAACTTCATGAGCAAGTACGGCCGCGGCTTGATCTGCTTGACGTTGACCCGTGAACGCTGCGCGCAGTTGGACCTGCCACTGATGGTCAGCGACACCGACAACCGCCTTGCGACCAACTTCACCATCTCGATAGACGCGTGCGAAGGCGTGACCACCGGCATCTCGGCGCAGGATCGCGCGCGCACGATACGCGCCGCGGTCGCCGCCGATGCACGCCCGTCCGACATCACCCGGCCCGGGCACGTTTTCCCGCTGATGGCCCAGCCCGGCGGCGTGCTGACCCGCGCCGGGCACACCGAAGCCGGGTGCGACTTGACCGCGCTTGCGGGGCTCGAACC
>CAZKLI010000247.1:0-2919 GCA_964553575.1 uncultured Chromatiales bacterium | reverse complement strand
AGCTCTCGGCTATCTCGGCCGCTTCCCGTCCGGCAAGTAATGCACGATAACCGTCCGAGTGATAAAAATAAAAGACCGCGGCGCCGGTCAGCGACGCCAAAACCACGACGGCCGCCGCCTGAGTTGCAGCCCGGGTTGCAGTCCGAGTTGCAGCTTGGGCTTCAGGGCGGGCGTTCGGATTCCGGGCGTGAACAATCATTTGGCGCAGCTCTTCGGCGCCGGAATCACCCGGCGGCATCAGCACGAGCAGGCGCTCCCATCGCTCGATTGCACGAACGAAATCACCCCGCTCGAAATTTAACAAGCCGGAAAAAAACAAGGCGCGCTGATGTTGCGGGTCAAGCGCGAGCGTCTCGTCGAGCGCCGCAAGCACCCGCTCGCTCGATGCACCCCGCCCCGCGTTTCTGGAACGCAGCAACGCGTCGGCGTACCTTGCCCAGTCGTCGGCGTCCTTGATTGCACCCAGCTCGTCGGCCCGGCGATACTCGGCGGCGGCGGCGGCGTAATCCCCGGTCAAGTACTTCGAGACGGCGAACAGCCGTCGCGCCTCGGCATCCTGCGGATGCTCGGCCAGCCGTCGTTCAAGCGCCGAAATCGTCGCTTCGAAGCTCTCGGCTATCTCGGCCGCTTCCCGTCCGGCAAGTAATGCACGATAACCGTCCGAGTAATAAAAATAAAAGACCGCGGCGCCGGTCAGCGACGCCAAAACCACGACGGCCGCCGCCGCCCGAGTGCGCAAATTCGCGCGCGGCGGTGCGTCGGTGCAGGCGGCGTAAGCGGCTTTGGTCTCACGCTCGGCCTGTTCGTACTCGTCTTTTGCAATCAGACCGGCAAGGCGTTCACGTTCCAGCTCGGCGAGACGGTCTGCAAGCAGTTCACGCTCGAGGCCCCGTTTGCCTACGGCGTGCGACGACGGCTTTGCAAGCAGAGGTTTCAGCAAAAACAGCAGCGCCAGCAGGACCAGCGCAGCGTTGACGAACCATAAGGTCATTCAGGCTTATTCCCTTGTAACTTTTCCCGCTTCGCGACAAACCTGAACAACGCGCCGCCCAGAATAATCAGCAGGACGAGCGGCGCACCCCACAACAGGTACGTCCTGGGTTTCACCGGCGGACGGTAACGGACGAAATCTCCATAGCGGGCGGTCATGAACACGAGAATCTCATCGTTGCTTTTGCCCTCCTCGACCATCTCCAGCACCCGCTCGCGCAAATCGCCCGCGAGGTCGGCGTCGGATTCCGCAAGCGTCTGGTTTTGGCAGACCAAGCAGCGCAATTCCTCAAGCAACGCTTGGTAGCGCGCCTCCTGCTCGCCCGAAAGCGCCGCAGCCGGGGCGGAAAAGCCCGCGACGACGGCGGCGAGCAAGACGACGCAAAGCTTAGGCATCCGCGCCGGGCGTGCCGTCGAGCAGCGGTAATATCTTATCGGTGAAAGTCTCTTCGTCGAGCACGCCGACGTGCTTGTAGCGGATGATTCCGGCACGATCAACGACGAACGTTTCCGGCGCGCCATAGACGCCCCAGTCGATGCCGATTTGCGCGTCCTCGTCGTACACGATCAGACGGTACGGATTGCCGTAATGCTGCAACCACTCGAGCGCCGGACCGCGTTCGTCGCGATAATTCAAGCCGTAAATCGGAACGCCGTGGTCTTGCGCGATCTTCATCAGCAGATCGTGTTCTTCCAAGCACCCGTGGCACCAGGTCGCCCACACGTTGAGCAGCATCGGCCTGTCGCTCAAGTCCTTCCCGCTGACGAAGACCCCGGGCTGCGACAAGCGCTCGCCGGAAAACGCCGGCATCGGAGAACCGACCAGCGGCGACGACACCCGCGACGGGTCGAGCGTCAGTCCGATTGCCAGAAAAACCGCGAGGACGCCGAACACCAGAAGCGGCAGAATCCCGCCTCTCACGGCGACGCCCCGACGGCGGCGACGGTGCGCGTGCGGTAGCGGCGGTCGCAGGCGGCGATCAGACCGCCGAGGGCGATCAGCAACGCGCCGAACCATATCCATTGCATCAGCGGGCGGTAATAGACGCGGATGCCGCGCTTGCCTCCCGCCGGTTCGCCCAGCGCAACGTACAGATCACGCAACATGGTCGCGTCGATCGCGGCTTCGGTCATCGGGTCGGTTTGCACCGTGTACGTGCGTTTTTGCGGAAACAACGTCGCAACCATCCGTCCCTGCTTGCGCACCTCGAGACGCCCTTGTTCGGCGACGTAGTTCGGCCCGGCCACCTGAGAGACGCCTTGGAAAAGGAATTCGTAGCCGGCGAGCTCGACCGCCTCATTCTCACTCAGAAGCACCTCGCGCTCGACGCTGTAGCTCTCGTTGAAAGCGACGCCGATGACGAAGACGCCGAGACCGACGTGCGCGCAGGTCATGCCCCACAAGGCGGCCGGCGGACGCTGCACCCTGGCGTGACGCACGACGCTCCAGACCGCCAAAAAGGCCGCCCAAGCGCCGAGTGCGATACCGGCCGAAGTCATCGGCGACAGCGCCTGCCCGGCGAGCAACGGCGCGCCGACGCCGACCGCAAGCGCCGCCGGCAGGACGAAGCGAGCCACCTTCAAGACCCGCGAGACGTCGGCGCGGCGCCACTGCAAAAAGGGGCCGATTCCGGCGAGAAACACCAAAGGCAACGTCAGCGGGACGAACACCGCGACAAAGTACGGCGGACCGACCGAGATCTTCTCCATCCCCAAGGCGTCGAGGAACAAGGGGTACAAAGTTGCAATCAGGATCGTCGCGGCACTGACCAGCAACAAAACGTTGTTGGTCAGCAAAAAGTTCTCGCGCGACATCAGGGAAAAAGTACCGCGGCTTTCGATTTGCGCCGCCCGCCGGGCGTACAGAGCGAACGACGCACCGACGACGACGCTGAGAAAAGCCAGGATGAAAACGCCGCGCTCAGGATC
>CAZKLI010000246.1:0-2492 GCA_964553575.1 uncultured Chromatiales bacterium | reverse complement strand
CACAGTGTCTGACTTCGTGAGCCTGCCGGAAGAGGAAGCGCGCACCCGTTACGACTTAGGCCGGGACGCGCGTGAGTGGAAAGTGTCTTCGGCCCAGGAGGATTTGCGCTCGCATCCTGACGCGGACGCCTGTATTGCTCCAATTTTGTACCGGCCGTTTGATAGACGCTATACCTGCTACACGGGGAAATCACGCGGGTTCATCTGTCGCCCGCGCCCGAAAGTTATGCGTCATGTTCTGGCCGGAGAGAATCTCGGGCTGTGTGTTGGCAGAGCTGGACAAGTTACCGGGTCAAGAATATGGGACATCGTGTTCGTTTCAAGGAATTGCACGGATCTCAATCTGTTTCGTCGAGGAGGGAATTGTCTTTTCCCTCTTTACCTTTACAAGGGAAAAGGAGACGACCAAGCGGACAAGGTACGTCAAACCAACATTGACGAGGGCTTTATCGAAACAGTGAACGCTTCTCTTGATCTCAAATTCACTCCTGAAAGCAACGGTGACTTGAGAGTATCGTTTGGGCCTGAGGACGTGCTTCATTACATTTACGCTGTCTTGCACAGCCCTGAATATCGCCGCCGCTACGCCGCTTTCCTGAAATCCGACTTTCCCCGCGTCCCGCTGACTCAAGACCGAACGTTGTTTTCGACACTTGCCGGCTTAGGCGCACGTCTTGTCGCCTTGCATCTGATGGAAGCGGAAGCCGACGACATGCCCGCCTTTGCGCGCGAAGGTGCCAATCAAATGGAGAAAGTCCGTTATGTTCAACCCGGCGACGGCACGCCGGGTCAAGTGTGGATTAACGACAAGCCATGCTTCGAGGGCGTGGCTCCGGACACTTGGGTTTTTACCGTCGGCGGTTATCGTCCTGCGGAACAATGGCTGAAAAACCGGAAAGACAGGCTTCTCTCGTTCGACGAAATCACCCATTACCGGCGGATATGCGCCGCCTTGGCCGAGACACCGCGAATCATGGCGAGTATTGACCGAGAGATTGACGCTCACGGCGGCTGGCCGCTCGGCGGGAAGCACTGAGCCCGTCACTTTAATATATCTTTTCTGAGCCGGGTTTTTCGCCTTGCACGCGCGGCAACCTCGTTCGTCCCCCTGTAACGTACCGTTCGTCTTTTTTGGCCGAATGCTCGGGTAGCCGGGGTCTTTATAATGGCGGCGTTGCGGTGCCAGCGCCTCTTGTCGTCGAGTCCGACCGGGTGCTGCACGGCAGGGCGCGGCGGCTTCTCGACCGCAAGCAACCTTGATAACAACGATGGCAAAGCAGAAACCAGTGCCCCGCTTTCATGACTATTGTCGCGGCGTGGGGAAGCTGTACGCCACCGGACGAGCCACGGAGCAAAGCTATCGTCCGGCAATCTATGACCTGGTGAAGGATCTGGCGGGGAAGGATTTCCAGATAATCAGCGAACCGACGAGAGAAGTCTTTGGCGTGCCTGACCTCATCGTCAGGCGAAACGGGATGCCGGTCGGGCATATCGAATGCAAGGACGTCGGCGTCAATCTGGATTCGGTCGAGAACCACGAGCAGATGAGGCGCTACCGGGACGGTCTGCCGAACCTGATTTTGACCGATCATCTGGAGTTCCGCTGGTACGTGAAAGGCGAGCGGCGCACCAAGGTACGTCTTGCGCACCCCGACGGCCGCCCTGACGGAATCACCTTTGACGAAGCCGGCGCCGAACGGGTCGGCGAGTTGTTCGATGCGTTCTTTGCGGTCGAGCCGACGGCAATCGGCAACCCGCGTGAACTTGCCGAGCAGATGGCGGGCAAAGCGCGTATGTTGCGCGGCAGTATCGAGGACGTTCTCAAGGAAGAGAGGGGGGCGGGGCCGCTGCATGATTTGCAGACCGACTATCGAGAAGTCCTGATTCCCGATTTGACACCAGAGCAATTCGCCGACTTGCAGGCGCAGACGGCCGTCTATGGCCTGTTCGCCGCACGTTGTCTGCACCATCGCACGCAATCAGGGCCGTTCACGCGCCAGTCCGCAGTCTTCGTCGAGACGACGCCGTTCTTGCGCGACGTTTTCGGCAATGTCGCGGGGCCTGCCTGTCATAAAAGAATCGAGTGGGTCGTGGATGACCTTGCATTGCTGCTCGACCGGGCGGACATGGGGGCGGTTCTCGCTGATTTCGGCGGTCGCAACCGGCGCGACGACCCGGTGGTGCACTTCTACGAGGATTTTCTGGCCGCCTACGACCCGAAGTTGCGCAAGGTGCGGGGTGTTTATTACACGCCGGAACCGGTGGTGTCCTACATCGTGCGAAGCGTGGACCACTTGCTCCGCAAACGGTTCGGCATCAAGGACGGGCTTGCCGATAAAACCGCGATTACGTTCAAGACCTACGACGGCAAGAAGCAGTCTTGTCCTCGCGTGCTGATTCTCGACCCGGCGGCGGGAACGGGAACGTTCTTGTGCGAGGTGGTCGCCCGCATCCGCGAAACGATCGAGAAAGGCGGTGCAGGCGGCGCTTGG
>CAZKLI010000245.1:0-9519 GCA_964553575.1 uncultured Chromatiales bacterium | reverse complement strand
ACCCCCCACCGGCGGCGCGAATGCAGCCAAAGCCACGCGCCGACGAGCAACAAAGGCAGGCTCAGCAGCTGCCCCATCGTCACCCAGCCCCAAGCGACGAAACCGAGGTGTGCGTCCGGCTCGCGCAGAAACTCGACGCCGACGCGCCCGGTTGCGTACAGCAAGGCGAACAGGCCGGTGACGGCGCCGAGCGGCCGGGGCTTGGACGAGTAGAGCCACACGATTACGAACAGCAAGACGCCCTCGACCAGCAGCTGATAGATCTGTGTCGGGTGGCGCGGCAGCGGGTCAACGTGCGGAAACACCATCGCCCACGGCAAATCGCTCACCCGCCCCCACAATTCGCCGTTGATGAAATTGCCGAGACGCCCGGCGCCGAGACCGATTGCCGTCAGCGGCGCGACGAAGTCGGTCACCTGCAGGAAAGGCAGACGCCGCTTGCGCGAAAACAACCACAGCGCGGTCAGCACGCCGAGCAATCCTCCGTGAAAGCTCATGCCGCCTTTCCAAATCTCAAGGATCATCAACGGGTCATAGACGAAGCTCCTGAAATCGTAAAACAGGACGTAGCCGAGGCGCCCGCCGAGAATCACGCCGAGCACGCCGTAAAACAGCAGATCGTCCACGTTGCGCGGGGTCAGGCCGTGATTCGCCGCGCGCGCCCGCCCGAGCGCCATGAAGACCGCAAAGCCGAGCAGGTACATCAACCCGTACCAGTGAACTTGCACGCCGGCGACGGAGAAAGCGACGGGGTCAATATCTGGATAGTGCAGCACCGGCGGAATCGGTTTGCGGGTGTTCGGCGGAGAAAAGCCCGATAAAAAAACCGCAGGGATTATAACAAGCGCCCGTACAATCCGGCCAAACGCGATAACATAAGCGCCGAGCAAATCAATGACGTAATGGATACTCCCCCTCGCCACCCGCCCAACCGCCTCGCGCGGGAAACCAGCCCTTATCTGCTGCAGCACGCAAACAATCCGGTGGACTGGCGTCCGTGGGGCGACGAGGCGTTCGCCGAAGCGCGCGCCGGGGACAAGCCGATCCTGCTGTCGGTCGGGTATTCGGCGTGCCACTGGTGCCACGTGATGGCGCACGAGTCTTTCGAGGACGAAGACACCGCGGCGCTGATGAACCGCTGGTTCGTCAACGTCAAACTCGACCGCGAAGAACGCCCCGACGTTGACAAGATCTACCAGACCTCGCAATCGCTGATCACTCAACGCACCGGCGGCTGGCCGCTGACCATGTTCCTTGACCCCGAAGACCTTTGCCCGTTCTTCGGCGGTACTTACTTCCCCAAAGAGCCGCGACACAACCTGCCGCCGTTCAAGGAAATCCTCAGGCGCGTGCACGACTACTACGTCGAGCACCGCGAAGACGTCCGCCGCCAGAACAAGGCGCTCAAAGACACCCTGCACAAAATCTACGCGCCTGCGGACAGCGTGGCCGCACCGTCTCCGGCGCTGCTCGAAATTGCGCGCGACGTGCTGATAAAACAGTTCGACCAAGTGCACGGGGGCTTCGGCGACGAACCGAAGTTCCCGCACAGCGAACTGATGCAGTTCATGCTTCACCACGGGGCGCGCGCGACGCTCGACGGCGGAAGCGATCCCCAAGCCGAGTACGCCGCGCTTTACACCTTGGAAAAGATGTGCCGCGGCGGTCTGTACGACCAGCTCGGCGGCGGGTTTTACCGCTACTCGGTTGACGCCGCCTGGCAGATCCCGCATTTCGAGAAAATGCTCTACGACAACGGCTCGTTGCTCGGACTGCTCGCCGAAGCGGCGCGCGTCAGCGGCGATGAACGTTTCTCCGCCGCCGCCCGCGAGACCGCCGCCTGGACGCTGCGTGAAATGCAGGCGCCGCAGGGCGGCTACTACGCGACCCTCGACGCCGACTCCGAAGGCGGCGAAGGCGCGTTTTACGCGTGGCGCAAGGGCGAGGCCGAGGCGTTGCTCGAACCCGAAGACGCCGAGCCGGCGGTGCGCCACTTCGGCCTCGACAAGGTGCCGAACTTCGAAGGCAAATGGCATCTGCACGTCGCGGTCGAACCCGGCGAGATCGCCCGCGACGCCGGCAAGGACGTCGCCGCCGTGCGCGCAAGCATCGAACGCGCCAAGCGGACGCTGTTCTCGCACCGCGAAACCCGCCCCCGCCCGGGGCGCGACGACAAGATTCTCACGAGCTGGAACGCGCTGATGATCAAGGGCATGGTCCAGGCGGCGCGGTTGCTCGAAGACGACCGTTGTTATCGCTCGGCGGTGCGAGCGCTCGACTTCATCCGCACCACCCTGTGGCAGGACCGACGCCTGTCGGCGACCTACAAGGACGGGCGGGCGCGTCTCGACGCGTATCTCGACGACTACGCGTTCCTGCTCGACGCAATTTTCGAGACCCTGCAGTACCGCTGGCGCGACGACGACCTCGCGTTCGCCCTCAGCCTCGCCGACGCCGTACTCGAACGCTTCGAGGACGCCGATAACGGCGGTTACTACTTCACCTCCCACGACCACGAGCGGCTGATTCAACGCCCGCGCACGCTGCACGACGAAGCGACACCGTCGGGCTACGGCACGGCGACGCTCGCGCTCGCCAGATTCGGCCTGCTGTGCGGCAACGACGCCTATCTCGACAGCGCCGGGCGGGCCCTGGCTCAAGCCGCCGCGACCCTGCAAAACGCCCCCGCGGGCTGCACCACCTTGCTGCGCGCACTGGCCGAACAACACGCGCCGCCTGAGATCGTCATCCTGCGCGCTGCGGACAAAGCGCCGGACGCGCTTGCCCGGTGGCAACGCGCCGCCGCCGAACGTTACTCGCCGTTCCGTTTCTGCTTTTCGATTCCGCACGACGCGGCGGCGTTGCCGCAGACCTTGAAAGACAAGCGGGTGCGCGACGGCGTCACCGCTTATTTGTGCCGGGGCGTCAGCTGCCTTCCGCCGATCGACGACCTCGACGAGTTCACGCGCAAGCTCGACGAGACCACGCCCGCACACGGCGGTACGGCGTGAAGACCTTGCGCGTTGCGGTCAGGATGGTCCTGTTCGGCGTTCACTTCGTCACGGGCATGTTGCTGTGCGTGATCGCGTTGCCGGCGGACTGGAACAAGCCGGGGCTCGCCCGGCGCCGCGGCATCGTGCGCTGGTGGTTGAGTGCCTGCACGCGCCTCGCCGGCATCCGCGTCGAGGTCCACGGCAAGCCAGCCGAAGGTGCGTCGTTGGTGGTCGCCAATCACGTCTCGTGGATGGACGTGGTCGTCGTCGGCGGCCTGCAACCGCTGAGCTTTCTGTCGAAGTCGGAAATCGCCGGCTGGCCGATTGTCGGCTATCTCGCGCGCAAAGGCGGCACTTTGTTCATCAACCGCGGCGCCGGCGCTGAAACCGCGACGCAGCTCATCGGCGAACGTTTGCGCGCCGGCGCCAGCGTCATGTTCTTTCCCGAAGGCACGACCTCGGACGGCGTCGGGATACGCCGCTTTCACCCGCGCTTGTTCACCGCCGCGATAGACGCCGGCGTGCCGGTACAACCGGTTTCGATCAGCTACCCGTGCAAGAACTCACCCGGCGGCGTCAATCCAAAAGCGCCCTACACCCGGGACGTCCCGTTTTTCACCCACGCGCTCTCGGTCATCGGCGAACCCCGCGTCCGCGCGGTCGTGCGTTACGCCCCCAGCCTGCCGAGCGGCGGCGACCGCAAGCAGCTCGCCGAGAAAGCCCGCGAGTTGATGGTCGCCGAACACCGAAAGAACGATTGATGGATCCGGAACACGACGACCTCTCACGCGACGAGGCGCCGCTCAGCCGCCGCTACGGCAGACGCATGATCGCGGTCGGCTGGATCGCGGCGATGGCGCTGCTGTTCCTGTTCTTCGAGGACCGCCTTGAGAAAATCTACAACCCGAACACCTCGCCGACAACCGAGACGCTCGAAGACGGCGGCGCACGGGTCGTGCTGGTGCGCAACCGCTACGGTCATTACGTCGCGAGCGGACGCATCAACGGACAACCGGTGGACTTTCTGGTCGACACCGGCGCAAGCGACGTGAACATTCCGGCTTCGGTGGCGGGAAAACTCAAGCTCGAGCGCGGCGCACCGTTTTACGCACGCACCGCCAACGGCACGATCACCGTTTACCGCACCCGTCTCGACAGCGTTCAGATCGGGGAGATTCGCCTGGAAGACCTCAACGGCAGCATCAACCCGAACATGGAAGGCGACAGCATCTTGCTCGGCATGGAGTTCCTGAAACGCCTGGACTTCAGCCAGTCGGGACGCGAGTTGACCCTGACCCGCGTCAAAAGATATTGACGCCGGCCCGCGTCAAAAGGTGAAGAACAGCTGCTGTCCGCGCACCTTGAAGTTCCGAATCAGCGCGAGCGAACGCCGCGACGTCAGCCAGTCGGCGAAGATCCGCGCCTCGTGAAAACGCACGCCGGGATGACGCTCGGGGTTGACCAGAATCACGCTGTAGGGGTTGTGCAGCGGCGGGTCGTTTTCGAGCACGACTTGCAGGTTGGCGCGATTGTTGAAGCTCACCCAAGTTGAGCGGTCCGACAAAGTGTAGGCGCCGAGTTCGTTGGCGATGTTCAGCGTCGCACCCATGCCTCTGCCGACGTCACGGTACCAATCGCTGCCGGCGGGCGTCGCGCCCAACGCCGAACGCCACAGAGAAACCTCCTTTTTGTGGGTGCCGCTGTCGTCTCCGCGGGAAACGAACAGTGCACCGCTTCGCGCGATGCGCCGAAACGCCGAAATCACGCCGCCCGCCCCCTTGACGCCGCCGACGTCGGCGATTGAACCGACCAGGACGTAGTCGTTGTACATGAACGTCCTGCGGTTGACTCCGTAGCCGGCGCGCACGAACTCGAGCTCCGACGCCTCGTCGTGCACGACCAGCACGTCGGCGTCGCCGCGGCTTGCGACGTTCAACGCACGCCCGGTGCCGACCGCAATCACGCGCACTTCTATCCCGGTGTCGCGTTTGAACGCCGGCAGCAAAACTTCGTAAAGCCCCGAGTTGTCGGTCGAGGTGGTCGAGGCGAGCACGATCGAGCGCGCCCGTTCTTCGGCGGCCGCCGCGACGACGACGCCGAAAACCAGCCCCGCCGCGGCGACAACCGCCGCGATTGTCACAAGGCGGTTTGCAGACGAATGAAATCGCATACCGCCTCGTTCTCGGTCTCGTTGAAGAACTTCCCGCACGCGGCGTGCGCAACAAGGCGCCCGCGGTCGAGAAAAGCGACTTCGTCGCACAACCGCTTGACCTGCGCCAAATTGTGCGAAGCGAGAACGACCTTGACGTTCTTGCGCTTGAGGGCGCCGATGATTCCCTCGACCATCGCAGTTGACTCCAAATCGAGGTTGCCGGTCGGCTCGTCGAGCAAAACGACGTCCGGGCTGAGTGCGCAAGCGCGCGCGATTGCAAGGCGCTGCTGCTCGCCGCCCGACAGTGAAAACGCCTGCTGCCCGCCGAGGCGCCCGAGACCGACCAGTTCAAGCGCCTCACCGACGCGACGGCGTCTTTCCCCGCTTGAAAAACGGTGCAGCCGCAAAGCGTAGTCCACGTTCGCGTGCACGCTGCGTCTGAGCAGGCAAGGCTTCTGGAACACCATCGCAATCCGCCTCCCAAGCTCAACCGGCTTGCGTTCGCCCCAGCGAACGTCTCCGCGGGTCGGCTCGACCAAACCGTGGCACAGACGCAGCAACGTCGTCTTGCCTGCGCCGTTGGCGCCGACCAGTGCGACGCAGGCGCCGGCGCCGCTGACGAGATTGACGCCGCGCAACAATGAGCGCCCGCGCACGGCGTAGTCGAGGTTGACGATTGTCAGACGGAGTGAGTCCATCAGGTATGCAATCTCGATTCCCCGAAGTTGCGCAGCGCTTGCGCGGAGAAAGTAAGCAGCAAGGACAACGCAATCAGAACCAGCCCCAGCGCGAGCGCGAGCGCGAGGTTGCCTTTGCTGGTCTCAAGCGCGATTGCGGTGGTCATCACTCGCGTCGAGTGATTGATGTTCCCGCCGACGATCAGCACCGCGCCGACCTCGGCGATTGCGCGCCCGAAACCGGCGAGCACCGCGGTCAGCAGGCTGAAGCGGCCTTCCCACAGCAAGGTGCCGACCGCGTGCAACGAACGGCACCCCAGGGAACGCAGCTGCTCGCCGTATTCAAGGTGCAAATCACGCACGGTCTGGTGTGTCAGCGCCGCGATAATCGGGAAAATCAGGATGACCTGGGCGATGATCATCGCGGTCGGGGTGTAGAGCAAACCGAGCACGCCGAACGGTCCTGAACGCGACAACATCAAATACACGAACAGCCCGACAACGATCGGCGGCAATCCCATGAAAGCCGCCAGAAGACTGACCCAAACGTTTCGGGTCGGAAAACGTTTGACCGCAAGCATCGCGCCGACGGGCAGACCGATGACGGTAGCGACCGCGACCGCGGTCAAACTGACCTTCAACGACAAGCCGATGATTTCGACCAGATCCGGATCGAACCCCGCAACCATGCCGGCCGCGACGACGAATGCCTCGCTGAAATCGTTCACGTTCTACGCCGCGCCGACAACGCCCGTCGCGGACAAACTCTTACACATAACGATAAATCATACTTGATTCACAACGGCGCGATACCCCCGGAACCGTCGGCAACGCGCCTAGACCGCCGCCCCGAAGAGGTGGACGAGCAACCGCTTCTAATGTTAAATACGCGCCAACGCGCTTCAAACGGAGGACAAAGCCGATGGCGGAGATTACCCTGCAGGGCAACAAAATACACACGCACGGAAACTTTCCGTCTCCCGGCGCCGACGCGCCCGACTTCACGCTGGTCAACAAAGATCTTGAGGACGTCAGTCTCAAGGATTTTCAAGGCAAGATGAAGCTGCTGAACGTCGTGCCCAGCCTCGATACGCCGGTGTGCGCAACCTCGACGAAGAAATTCAACGAGGCGGCGCAAAAACGCCCCGACGCGGCGTTCCTGATTGTCTCGGCCGACTTGCCGTTCGCGATGTCGCGTTTTTGCTCGAACGAAAACCTTGAAAACGTCAGCTCATTGTCGCTGATGCGCACCCGGGCGTTCGCCAAGGATTACGGCGTGCTGATCGAGGACGGCCCTCTGAAAGGCATTACCGCGCGCGCGGTCATCGTAATCGATGAAAACAACGTCGTCCGCCACGCCCAACTCGTGGACGAAATCGCCAACGAACCCGACTACGAGGCGGCGCTCGCCGCGTTGGACGCCTTGCCAAAATCCCAACAGGACACCGACTGAAACGCGACCGGCGACCGGACTGAAACCCGCCCCGAAATCCACGAAAAGAAGACGCGGTAATCAGACGCCCGTGCAAACCGGGCGCAGTGAGAACAAAGACAATTTCCGTGGCCCGAACGGACGGAAAATTAACGGCAATGGACGGCTTTTAGCTAAGCTCTTTTGCAAGGAAGCTTCCTGAACCACATATTTTGATTTCGTACTTTCTTCCTCTGAATCTGACCTTGGCGGTCTTGATTTTCTGGTGCGCCGGCGGCTTTACCCCGCGACCGGTCACACACAATGGTCGAAACATGATTCCCGGGTCTTTCGGGATAAACCGCGTATCCGCAAAGTCAATCCCGTTTTGAATCTGCCTGGCAACCGATTCGTCCACTTTCCCTTTCTTCATCTCCATCGGCACAACCCATTTACCCCCCTTGCCGCTGAACACAACGTAATCGCATCTTCCACGGTCTCCGGGTATCCCCAACTCCCGGCAGTCCATGTCCACGACCACCACAGGGTGCATATCTTGCAAGTTGATTGAGCAGCCTTCCTTCTTGCAGCGTTCTTTCCGGCATTTTCGGGGAACTCGAGACTTCACCTCGTTCAAAAATCGGCTCATCGAGGCTTGCTCTCTTCAATCCGGTTGCCAATCTCGGCCCATTCGTTATAGAGATGCTTGGCAACGTCGCTGTAGTCAACCAACAACCCGCCGTCGTCGAGGTCAATCTTGATTTCTTTGACGACCGAACCTTTGGGGCGCTGCTTGGGCTTGAACAACCAAGCGCCGAATTGGTCGGGGCGCAACGCTTCAGCGGTATCGTGGACTTCTTTCGCCCGGCTCTCGGAAAGTTCGGAAAGTTCGGATAATCTGACCAGATTGGCGAACTGATCGAGCAGCCATTCGCTGTGCGTCGTCACGATCACGCGCACGCCGGATCGCGCGAGCCGCGCCAGATGCCGGGCGAAAGCGGCTTGTAACTCCGGATGCAGGTGGGACTCGGGCTCTTCGATAATCAGCACGTCGCCCGAACGAACGAGGTAACGCAGATACAGCACGACCGGCGCCAACTCGGACACCATCGAAGACGCTCTCGTCAGCGGCAAATCATCGCCTTTCCAACCTGCGGGCTCGTAACGAAACGTCGGATAGCCCGCCGGTGAACGAACCAATTTGACCTTTCCGCCGAGTATTTCCCGTTCCATCAAATCAGCCAACTCACGCTTGCCCCGCTGGGCGCTCGGCACCGCTTCACCGACGTTGACGAGATGCTGCAAGAAATCTCCCAGAACGCCCGGCAGCATCTGGGCGTCGGGAGGCGGGCGAAACCCGGCCATCGTCGCGCTGTGAATCAACGCGCTGACCAGAGCCTGATGGCTGTGCATGACGCCGGTCCTGCCTGCCGGCAGATAGAAAGCGGCGGCATTGTCCGTCATTATCGGCTCGATCAGGTTAGACACGCCGACGTCGATTAAATCCATAAGCAACTCGCGCAGAGAATCATCATGATTTTTGTCAAATCCGGACTCAAACGGCTCTTCTCCCGACCAGCCAAGCAACTGTTGTATTTGCCCTGAACGAACAGGCGAAAATGAATCGGATACGTCGGAAGAAAAGATAACTTTCTTGCCCGATATTCTTAAATCAAAACGAGTTGAATCCCCATTCAAGGACAAATTGACTGCGGCGCCCGCACCGGCTTTTCGCACTAGATTGCCCAGACTGTCCACACCGAAGCATCTCTTCATTTCCTCGCCGAAAAACTCCCCCCATTCGGCGGTTCCTTTCAGTTCTTTTCTGACGAGCCGCCCTAATGGGTCTGGTGCATACTGTGCCGATATGACGGAAGATTCTTGTATGCCCTTTACATCTTCAAACCATGCGGTCAATGCGCGCCGAGCCTCATCATTCGCCTTGATTTTATGGGACACGTTAAACATCCACCTGGGCAAGTAGTCCGAACGAAAAGATACCCGTCTGCGGAAAGAACGCCGCCGAGGCGATCTCGGACTATGTTCCAAGACGCGATGTATCGCGTAAATCAGAGTCGCCAAATACGATTTCCCCGTATTGCCGGGACCCAGAAACACGGTCAGCGGGCGCAAGTCCACCTCGGCGCACGCAATCGGCCCGAAGTTCTTGACGCTCAATCTGTAGCCTTCAGCAGGCGTTTGTTTGTTCATCGGTGTTTTTGGTCGGAAAGTTATTCGAATCAGCGGGAGCGGGCGATTCTACACCCAGCCCCCGCGCCCCTCGAC
>CAZKLI010000244.1:0-1876 GCA_964553575.1 uncultured Chromatiales bacterium | reverse complement strand
GATGTCATGTCCGGCGGTTCGGCCTTTGGGAACAAGACTGCCGGACGCGAAGCCTCGCGTCGTCGGACGGGCGCTGAAGCGTCGAACGAATGCGGACACCCTCCTTTTAGACGCGCGGCAGACGTGCGACAGACTCGCCGCAGATTTGCCCCTGTCGGCTTCTTCCGATTCATCCGCCGACGCTGAGCGACGGTTGCCCGCACCGCCGCCGGAACATGCACATCGGCGCACGAATCGGCACGCAAATCGGTTGGAAATCACCCGGCGCGCAAGTAAAATGCCGGGTTTAGACTCTCATGCCATCCCGACGCCAACTTGCCAACGCCGTGCGTGCACTCAGCATGGACGCCGTCCAGCGCGCGAAATCAGGGCACCCGGGCGCACCGATGGGGATGGCCGATATCGCCGAAGTGCTGTGGAACGACTACCTGCGGCACAACCCGTCGAATCCGGGCTGGGTTGACCGCGACCGTTTCGTGCTGTCGAACGGGCACGCGGCGATGCTGCTGTATTCGCTGCTGCATCTGAGCGGCTACGACCTGCCGATCGAGCAAATCAAGAACTTCCGCCAGCTGCACTCGCAAACGCCGGGGCACCCGGAATACGGCTGCGCCCCTGGAGTCGAGACCACGACCGGCCCGCTCGGGCAGGGCTTGAGCAACGCGGTCGGCATGGCGCTCGCCGAGAAAGTGCTCGCCGCGCGTTTCAACCGTCCGGGGTTCGAGATTGTCAACCACCACACTTACGTCTTCGCGGGCGACGGCTGCTTGATGGAGGGCGTGTCGCACGAGGCTTGCTCTCTCGCCGGCACCCTCGGCCTGTCGAAGCTCGTCATGGTGTACGACGACAACGGCGTCTCGATAGACGGCGACGTCAAGGGATGGTTCACCGACGACACGCCCGGGCGGTTCCGTGCCTACGGGTGGCACGTTGTCGAGGACGTCGACGGCCACGACGCCGACGCGGTCGCGCAGGCGTTCGAGCTTGCGCGCAATGAGACCGCCCGCCCTTCGTTGCTGTGCTGCCGCACGACGATCGGTTTCGGCGCGCCCAACAAGCAAGGCGGCGCCGACTGCCACGGCGCCCCGCTCGGCGACGAGGAAATCGCGCTGGCGCGCAAGACGCTCGGCTGGGAGCACGCGCCGTTCGAGGTGCCCGACGAGGTGTACGCCGGCTGGGACGCGCGGCGAAAAGGCCAGGCGTGCGAGGACGAATGGCGCGAACGGTTCGAAGCGTATCGCAAGGAACACCCCGAACTCGCCGCCGAGTTCGACCGCAGGATGCGCGGCGAGCTGGCGCAGGACTGGCAGTCGTGTTCGACGTCCTTGATCGCCGCCGCGCACGAGGCCGAGCAAGACGCGGCAACGCGCAAGGCGTCGGGCGACGCATTGACCGCGTGCAGCGACGTCCTGCCCGAGCTGGTCGGCGGCTCGGCCGACCTCGCGGGCTCCAACGTGACGTTGGGGCCGCAGTCCAAGACGATCAGCAAGGACGACGCCGACGGCAACTACGTTTATTTCGGCGTGCGCGAGTTCGCGATGACCGCGATCTCGTCGGGGCTGTGCTTGCACGGCGGCTTCATCGCCTACGCCGCGACTTTCCTGACGTTCTCCGATTACGCGCGCAACGCGGTGCGTCTCGCGGCGTTGATGAAGCAAGCGTGATCCTGATCTACACGCACGACTCGATCGGCCTCGGCGAGGACGGCCCGACGCATCAGCCGATAGAGCACCTGTCGTCGCTGCGGCTGATGCCGAACCTCGACGTCTGGCGTCCCTGCGACGCGGTCGAGACGGCGGTCGCGTGGAAATGCGCGATCGAGCGACGCGACGGCCCGACCGCGATGGCGCTGTCGCGCCAGACCCTGCCGCACGTC
>CAZKLI010000243.1:0-2009 GCA_964553575.1 uncultured Chromatiales bacterium | reverse complement strand
GTTCTTCGGCGAAGACGTTGACTCGGCGCTTGCGGCGGCCGAGAAAGGCGTCGAGGCGATCTTGCCCGTTGCAGGGGTGATTACGACCTTTCCCGGCGGCGTCGCCGGCAGCGGCTCGAAAGCCGGCAGCAAGTACGACTTCACCGTCGCGAGCACCTACGAGAAGTTCTGCCCGCTGTTGCAAGACGAGCCGGACGTCGAGGGCGGCCTGCCGCCCGGCGTCAACTCGGTGATGGAAATCATCATGAACGGCCGCGACATGGACTGCATCATCGAGGCGACCCAAGCGGCGATCGCCGCGTCGAAAGACACTCCGGGGCTGACGATGATCTCGGCGGGCAACTACGAAGGGCGCCTCGGCAAAAGCTTCATCTACCTGCATCCCCATAAGCAACCGGGGAAGCAGCCGGCGCGCGACGCCTGAATCCTCGACCGAACCATGACCCGTCCGGCGACCTCGGCCTCCCAAATCGCGAAGATTCTCGACGGCAACGCGGTCGCCGACAAGATTCAGGCGCGCGTCGCCGAACAACTCAAAAGCGCGGGCAGTCCGGCAATCACGCTCACCACCGTGCTGGTCGGTGAGAACGCACCGAGCAAGCTTTACGTCAACCTGAAAACCAAACGCGCCAAAGCCGCCGGCCTGACGCCCCAGCTGATCGAAATGCCCGACGATACGACCCAGGCCCGGCTTGAAGAGCGGCTCACCGAACTTGCGAACGACGACTCGGTGCACGGCATCCTGCTGCAGCTGCCGCTGCCCGACGGTCTCGACGCGCGCGCCGCCCTCGAAATCCTGCCGCCCGAGAAAGACGTTGACGGATTGACCTGCGCCAACCTCGGCGCGCTGGTCTGCGGTGCGCCGGGACTGGTGCCGTGCACGCCGCTCGGCGTGATGCGCATACTCGAACACTACGACGTGCCGACTTCGGGACGGCGCGCGGTCATTGTCGGGCGGTCGTACCTGGTCGGGCTGCCGCAAGCCTTGCTGCTGGCCCGCAAGGGCGTTGACGCGACCCCGATCGTGTGCCATTCGCGCACCCGGGCACTGAACGAAACCTGCCGCACGGCCGACGTATTGATTGCCGCAACCGGCGCGCCGGGGCTGATTACAGCCGACTGCGTAAAGCCCGGCGCCGTCGTCATCGACGTCGGGGTCACTCACACCGACGAGGGAATACGCGGCGACGTCGCGTTCGAGGAAGTGTCCGAAGTGGCAAGCTGCATTACCCCGATGCCGGGCGGCACCGGCCCGACGACCGTCGCCTGCCTGATTGAAAACACGCTGGCGGCGGCGAAGATGCAGGGCGTCTTATGAAACGAAGCACCGGACGCGGCGCCGGTGCTCCCGTAAAGGGGGGTGTTTTAAGCCGCCACTTGCGGCATAATCGCTGGTTCCGGCCGGCTTTCGTCGGCACCGGCCAAAGCCAAAGAAACTGAAAACCGAAAGCACTTGTTTGCACCGGGGCGACCGAAACACGATTTACTAACAAGAGGGAAATGCCCTCACGCGCCGCTTACGGCATAATCGCCGGCTTCGCCCGGCCGCCGGCGGAATCATCAACACCGACATAAACCAAAACATTAGGAAAACAAACATGCCAGGACGCAACTTCTTATACGTGCCGGGTCCGACCAATCTCCCGGCGTCCATCGACAACGCGATGCGGGTTCCGCAGGAAGACCACCGCCGCCCCGACATGCACGAGCTGACAAAGCCGTTGTTCAAGGGACTTAACCGGGTCTTCCAGACCGGCAAAGGGCAATCATTCATATTCCCGGGGTCGGGCACCGCCGGATGGGAAATCGCACTGGCGAACACCTTGTCGCCCGGCGACAAGGTGCTGGCCGCGCGTTTCGGGCAATTCAGTCATCTGTGGATAGACCTCGCGCAACGAATCGGACTCGACGTCGAGTTTTTCGACGTGCCGTGGGGCACCGGCTTTCCGCTGGACAAGCTCAAAAAGCGCCTCAAGGAAGACATCCGCCACAAAATCAAGGGCGTCATG
>CAZKLI010000242.1:0-6404 GCA_964553575.1 uncultured Chromatiales bacterium | reverse complement strand
GAAGCCGGGAAGCATCATCGAAGCGGAAGTGCTCGACGTCCAGAACGAAGTCGTCGTTGTCAACGTCGGCCTCAAATCCGAAGGCATCATTCCGATTCAGCAGTTCAAGGACGAAAAGGGCGAAATCGAAGTGCGCGAGGGCGACACGATCGAGGTCGCCCTGGACGCGCTTGAGGACGGTTTCGGCGAGACCCGCTTGTCGCGCGAGAAAGCCAAGCGCGCCAAGTTGTGGGGGAGCCTCGAAGGAATCCACGAGAAAGGGGAGACCATCAGCGGGGAAATCGTTGATAAGGTCAAGGGCGGCTTCACCGTTGACCTCGGCGGCATCATGGCTTTTCTGCCCGGCTCGCTGGTTGACGTGCGCCCGGTCAGGAGCACCGCCCATCTGCAGGGCAAGCCGCTTGAATTCAAGATCATCAAGCTCGACCAGCGCAGAAACAACATCGTGTTGTCGAGGAGGGCCGTGGTCGAGACCGAATACAGCGTCGAGCGCGAATCGCTTCTGAAACGTCTGCAGGAAGGCGCGGTGGTCAAGGGAGTGGTCAAGAACCTGACCGACTACGGCGCTTTTCTCGATCTCGGCGGCGTTGACGGGTTGCTGCACATTACCGACATGGCTTGGCGACGGGTCAAGCATCCGTCCGAGATCATCTCGATCGGCGACGAGATAGACGTCAAGGTGCTCGAATACGACAAGGACAAGAAACGGGTGTCGCTGGGGCTGAAGCAACTCGGGCAGGATCCGTGGGTTGACGTCGAGAAAAGCTGCCCGAAAGGCGCCCGCGTCAAGGGCAAGGTGACCAACATCACCGATTACGGCTGTTTCGTCGAGATCGAGGAAGGGGTCGAAGGGCTGGTGCACGTGTCTGAGATGGACTGGACCAGCAAGCACGTCCACCCCGAGAAGGTCGTCGCGCTCGGCGACGAAGTCGAGGTCATGATCCTCGACATAGACGACAAGCGCCGCCGCATCTCGCTCGGAATCAAGCAATGCCGGGCGAATCCGTGGCAGGAATTTTCCGATAAATACAAGAAAGGCGACAAAGTGACCGGGGTCGTTAAATCGCTGACCGATTTCGGCATCTTCATCGGCATCGAGGATTTCAACATAGACGGCTTGGTGCACATGAGTGATATATCTTGGACCGAGCCCAACGAAGAATCGATTCGCAAGTACAAGAAAGGTGACAAGGTAACGGCGGCGGTGACGTCGGTCGACGTCGAACGTGAACGCATTTCCCTCGACATCAAGCAGCTCGAAGAGAACCCGATCGGGAACTACGTCTCCGCCCATCCCAAAGGGACGATCGTAAAGGGGACGGTCGAGTCTCTCGGCAAGAATTCGATCACGGTGGCGCTGGCCGACCAGGTAAAAGGGACGATTTCGATGCAGGAGTTTGAGAGCGAGGATCTCGCGTTGAAGGAAGGCGACGAGATCGAGGCTAAGTTCGTCAATTTCGACAAGAAGAAGCACGCAATCAATCTGTCGGTCAAGGTCAAGGAGCAGGAAGAGCAGAAAGAAACGATAAAACGCTACGCCGAAAGCAAGTCGAAGCCGATGGGGTTGCTCGGCAGGCTTTTCAGGGAGAAAATGAAAGGCGGAAAGGAGAAGAAAGAGACCGGTGCGTGAAGCGGCGGTCGCTGATTAAAGAGGAACTTCATGGTGCAGAGAGTCAACGGCGAAGCCATCACCAAGTCGGAATTGATCGAGCGGATCAGCGCCAGACAGTCGCATTTATTGGTCAAGGACGTTGACAGTGCGGTGAAGCACATTCTCGAATACCTGAGCAAGTCTCTGGGGGTGGGCAAGCGGATTGAAATCCGCGGTTTCGGCAGTTTTTCGCTGCGCCAAAGAAAAGCGCGGATTGCGCGAAACCCCAAGACCGGCGTTCCGGTGCCGATGGTCGGCAAGAGCATTCCGTACTTCAGGCCGGGCAAACCCCTGCGCGATCGCGTCAGAAATTCCGTTTCCTCGCTTTCTTCCGAGCTTTCCCCCGTGCAACCGGCTATTCCCTCTCCGCAACAAGAACCCGTCGTGCAACGGGATTTTTCTTCTCCGCGGCAGGAATCCGCCCAAGATTCCCAGCAGGACTCCTTTCCTCCGCCGCGGGAGCCTTTGCCCGAATAGAACCGCCTCCCCCGGCGGCGTCGGCCGAGGAAACCATGGATCACACGATCTTCACGCGGCACGCGGGCATATACGCCGGTTGCGCGCCGTGGGCCCGCCCGTCTGGAGCGGTCGTTCCGGTTTGTCCGGAAAGTTTCGGGGACAATCCGCCGGCGTTTTTCTGCGCCGTTCCCGGAGCGTCTCATCCTTGAGGTGCTTTAATGAACGAGTGGTTGTGGTTGCTGCTGCCCGTCGCCGCCGCAAGCGGCTGGCTCGCCGCGACGGCGAAGAACAAAAGGGAGCAGGCCGCCGGGCCCAAGCGGGAAATCCCCCCCGAGTATCTTATGGGCTTGGGTTTCTTGCTCGATCAACAACCTGACAAGGCGACCGAGATATTCATCAAGCTGTTTGAAGTCGATTCGGACACGGTTGAGACGCATCTGGTGCTCGGCAACCTGTTTCGGCAGAAAGGCGAGGTCGAAAGAGCGATCCGCATACACCAAAACGTCATCGAACGCCCGAGACTCAGCGACTATCACCGCTCTCAGGCGATGCTCGAGCTCGGCCGGGATTACTTTTCCGCGGGATTGCTCGACCGGGCCGAGAATTTCTTCAACCACATCATTTCGACGAAGATGGACCAGGCGAAGCTTGAGGCTTACTCTTACTTGGTGTCTCTTTACGAGATCGAGAAAAGCTGGGAGCAGGCCATCGAGTACGCGGAAAAACTGAAAAAGTGCGGTGTTGACGGCTACAGCGACCGTGTTTCCCATTATTACTGTGAGCTCGCCGGGCGGGCGTTGCAGCAAAAGAACTACGCCGCGGCGGAAAGGTTGCTCCTCAAGTCAAAGCTCGACGCCGGCGCTTTGGCCTCGCTGCGCGCCGCGGCGCTCAAGGGGGATATAGACCTTGAGCGCGGAGAAGCCGAGGCGGCCGAGAAACAGTACGTCAAAGCGTTCAGGAAATACCCGGAGTACGCGAAGTTTCTGTTGCCTAAGATAGGCGAGGCGTTCAAGCGTCTAAGCGTTTCCGGGTTTTCCGATTATCTCAGGGCGATCAAGCCGAGGGTCGTCAGCACGTCTTATCTGCTGGCCGTCTTTCAGGCGTTGATCGAGGCCGGGCGCGTGGGCGAAGCCGAGAAGCTTTTCTCCGAGCTGATCGAACAACGCCGCGTTCCTCTGCCGGTGCTGAGGTTCTATCTCGAGCACAAGGAAAGCAGCGGCGTGGCGGACAAGGCGCTGTTCACCGGCGTCATCCGAAGCCTCGCCGCAAACGAGGAGGACGTTCACTCGTATCAATGTGCGAGTTGCGGTTTTGAAGCGCATCAGTTGCATTGGCAATGCCCGAGCTGTCATCGCTGGGGCACGGCTCAACCGCAGGACGCGCTTGTGCCACCCCTGCGAGACGAGGGCGCGCGCGGCGCCTCGCGGGCTTCGGCCGCCTGATTTTCCGGCTTTTCCGCCTTTCGTCGGCGGATTGCCGCCGTTCGTCCTTTTTTTCGCCGAATTCCCGCGCGGCGGCTTTATTTTGGCGCTTCCTTTTAACCAACGGTAAGGAGGCCCTAACCGTGAAATCACATAAATTATTCATCGTCTCCATGCTTTTCCTGGCGGCGTTCGGTTGGACCGGCGCCTGGGCCGAGGTCAACGTCAACAAGGCGAGTGCGTCCGAACTGGCGCAGGCGCTCAAGAACGTCGGTCTCGCCAAGGCTGCGGCCATCGTCGAGTACAGGAAGATGCACGGCGCTTTCAAATCGGCGGATGAGCTGGCCGAAGTCCACGGCATCGGCAAGGCTACGGTCGAGATGAATCGAGACAGGATTATCCTGAGCGATCCGAAAATCCTGAGCGAGCCGAAACCCGACGCCGGCGTTTCCAACGTCTCCGGCGTGGCCGATTCGAAACCGCGCGCGGTTTCAGTGCCCGGCGTTCCGCCGGTCGCGCCCGCCGCATCCGAGTCGAAGCGCACGGGACGATAATCTCACCCTTTCGGGCGGGGCCGGTTGCCGGCCCCGCCTGTTTTTTCGGCACCCTTTTTTCAGCTTCCGGGGCTTGGATTCAGCGCGGCGACTGATAACAGCCGTCAACCCCGTGGGGCGACAGCACGATTTGCCACAGTTGGTTTGAACGCCCCCGGAAAGCGCCGGCGCACATCAGCAGGTAGTACTTCCATATACGGTAAAAGCGCTCGTCGTAGTCTTTTTTCAGCTCGGGCCAATGCGCGTTGAAATTTTCAAACCACGCCATCAGGGTCTTGTCGTAGTAGGCGCCGAAATTCTGCCAGTCCTCGATCAGGAACAATTTGTTGCACGCGGGCGTGATTTGCGCCGCCGAGGGCAGCATCGAGTTCGGGAATATGTACTTTTCGATCCAGGCGTCGGCGGTCTTGACCGTGTAATCGGATCCGATCGTGTGCAGCAGGAACAACCCGTCGTCTTCAAGCAGCCTGTGCATGGTTCGCATGTAAGTTGCATAGTTCTTGTAGCCGACGTGTTCAAACATGCCGATCGAATAAATCCTGTCGAACCGTCCGCTCAGACGCCGGTAGTCCATCAGGTGGATTTCTACCGGCAAGTCCCGGCACAGCCGCTTTGCATAATCCGCCTGTTTCGAGGAGACCGTGACACCGGTTACCGAGACCCCGTAGTTTTCCGCGGCGTATTTTGCGATTCCGCCCCAGCCGCAGCCGACGTCGAGCACCCGCATACCCGGTTCGAGCATCAGTTTTTCACAAGTCAGTTTCATTTTCGCCTGTTGCGCTTCTTCCAAGTTGTTTGCGTTTTTCCAGTAGCCGCAGCTGTAGTTCATATAACCGTCGAGCATCGCCTCGAACAGCGCGTTACCAATGTCATAGTGTTTTTTTCCGACCTGAAAGGCGCGGGAAACGCTTTGCAGGTTCGACAGCAAAGCCCGCAGCATCGCGGAAAGGTCAATCGTCGAGACGACGCAGTTGCCGCGGCTCATGCGCCGGGAGACGGCGGCGGTGAAAAACTCGTCGAGCGCTTCGGCGCTCCACCAGCCGTCCATATAGGCTTCGCCCAAGCCCAGTGTGCCTTGCAGAAAGACGCGTCTGTACACGCGCTCGTCGTAAACCTGCAGATCCCGCCGCGCGTCGCCGTTCAGCGTGATTCCGATTTCCGCCAGGGTCTTTGCATATTTTCTTTTAAGGGCGCGTGTCAGCATCTAAACCGTAACAAGCGGGCGCAACAGCCGTTGCTTTTGATCATGTTTGCAATTATAGTCCGCCGATTATACTCGCTCCTCACTTTGACCGCCGTACTCTGCGGCGAGTTCGTTCGGCGCCGATGAAGAATAAAGTAAGAAAAGCGGTTTTTCCCGTGGCCGGTCTCGGCACGCGCTTCCTGCCCGTGACCAAGGCCAGCGCAAAGGAAATGCTGCCGATTGTGGACAAGCCGCTGGTCCAGTACGCGGTCGAGGAGGCGGTGAGCGCCGGAATCGACTCGATCGTGTTCATCAGCGGCAAGAGCAAGCGCGCGATAGAGGATCATTTCGACAGTGCGCCCGAGCTGGAATGGGAGCTCGAACGCAAGGGCAAAACCGAGATGCTGAAGACCGTGCGGGAAATCGTGCCCGCCCACGTGTCCTGCATCTATCTGCGCCAGGCGACTCCGCTGGGTTTGGGGCACGCTATTTCGTGCGCCGAACCGGCAATCGGCGACGAACCGTTCGTCATACTGCTCGCCGATGATCTGGTCGGCGTTCTCGACGGCGAGAGCAACTGCATTTCCGACCTGATCAAGGTTCACGAGGAGTACGGCGCCAGCGTGATTGCGGTTGAAGAGGTGCCGCGCGACAGCCTCGGCAAATACGGCATCGTGGGGGGCGAACCCGTCGCGGACGGCGTCTGGCGGGTCACCGAGCTGGTCGAAAAACCGAAGCCCGAGGAGTCTCCGAGCAACTTGGCGATTATGGGGCGCTACCTGCTCAAGCCCGGGATATTTGAGCATCTTCGTGAGACCGACCTCGGCGTGGGCGACGAGATTCAGTTGACCGACGCAATCGCCGAGGAAGTCAAGCGAGGCGACGTCTTGGCGTACCACTACGGCGGCACGAGGCATGATTGCGGAAGCAAGCTCGGCTACCTCGCGGCCAACGTCGAGATGGGGATACGCGACCCTCAGATAGGGCCGGCCTTTTGCGATTACCTGCGCAAACTCAAGCTGTGACCGGCGGACTTTCGCCGCCGGCGATGAAGCGGCGGATACTTTTTTCGATGCCTTCGGCGTCAAGTCCCGCCTCACGCAGCAGCTCGTCGCGGCTGCCGTGCTCTTGAAAAC
>CAZKLI010000241.1:0-9142 GCA_964553575.1 uncultured Chromatiales bacterium | reverse complement strand
ACGGAAACGTCTTCAGGCTGAAGTGTTTCTTCGGAAATCAAACGTCGTAATCTCAGAAGAATATTGTCACTGTGAGTTTCAATGATGGAGCAAATTCCCCTCTTTGTCCACAAATCAGAAAAAAAGCTTCCGAGTTCTAGTTGCGCAGTTCGATGAACTCGCGCTTCCGGCTGTTCAACGATGAGGGTGCCATGATCCATCAGCGCTCCCTGAACAAAGATCGGCAAACACCGGCTTACGCCGAAACCGAAATCGGCTATGCGTGCTTTGGCTCCGGTCTTCTCGTTCGTTGCCACGCATTCCGCTGAATCTCCCGACTCTTGATATGTAATCTCACTGATACCCAGTACGTTTTTCAGGTGAGGGCGTATAAACTCATATCCGCTTTTATCTTCTGCGTGGCAAAGCTTTCGTAAAAGAGGAAGGGCGTTTTCCCCGGCCTTTCCCACGTAGTCCGTGTTCACCTCTTCCCCCGGACTAATGGTGTCAGGAATCCGTTTCCTGACTGCGGAAATGTGCCGGATCGCTTTGATCTGTTGCTCCAGAGACCGAAGACAATAATCATCAGCGATGGTTTCACTGTCGTACCCCGGGGATTCCGCAACCCGTCTCTGCCGGGTGTCCGAAAAATCCAGAAGACGGCTGTTATCCGTGACCGGCGAAGAAAGTGAAAAAAGCTTTTCACCCCCAACTGACGTGCTCACTTCACTTTCCCCTCGGAAACCGGGTTGTCGGCTGTAGAGGACGTTTGCACTGATCCGATGATTTATTTCGGCATCTGAAGCGAAATCTGTATGCTTTGACAAGTATTGCGCTAAGGCATCTCCAAGACGACCGTTCTCTTTCGTTTGCAGCGAAAACATCAGCCGTTCTTTCCCGGTCATCTTGTTCTTGAGGCGGTAAAAATCCTCAACGTCCAGGAAAGACTTGCTTTCTTCGCCGAGAGACCGTTGCAATATCAGGAAAAAATCAATGACGGACGACTTACCTGCGTTGTTTTTCCCGATCAAGACGGTAATCGGCCTGAAACGCACGGTGACGTCGTCGTCGAAGATCCTGAAGTTGGAAAGTTCGAGTTTTTTTAACACGGCGGTTTCTCGCTTGCTTATTCCTGTCGATGGCTTTCAGACTTTCGGTCGTTCACGAACGGCTGATTTGCTTCCCGCACGCCATCGTCGGGGGTTTCGTTTAAGGGCAGGTGCTTCCCCCGCCGGAATTCGGCAAAATTATAGAGCTCGGCTCGCCGCCAAGAAAATTCGGCAGCGACAAACGGTACTGATAACAGGGTATGAACGGTGAGCCCGGCGGCGTGTCCGGGGTTATTGCCGAAGCAGCATATTCCCGCCGCCCATCGCCGCGGGCTAGGACAGCGTTACATTGTTGCTGCTTCGCCGCTTATTGCCGTCCGGCGGCAACGGCGTTACTCCGCCGCCGCCCCGCCGCCCGTCGCTTTTCTGGCGATTGTCCAATGCCCCCAGAACGTCAGCGCCAGCACCATGATGACGATCAGGCAGCGCAGCAGGCTTTGTTGCCCGCTGCGGCGTTCGTGATCGAGCATCATCTGAAAACTGCGTTCGCGCGCGGCGGTGAGCTTGTCTTCGGACATGGCTCGGTAGGGGTTGTCGTAATCTTTCGGGTAGCTCTTCAGCTTGTATTCGAGAAAGCTTTCGTTGTTTTGATGGGGGTTGTAGTCGTAAGACGACATCGTGAACTTCGGGTTGGTTATCTCGACGACGTTGTAGATCGCGGTTGTGGCGCAGACAATCGCCGACGCGACGGAGATGAAGCACACCGCCACCGCGTAAATCGCAACGATTGACTTCTTGTTCATGCTTGCGAGTCTATCACTTGGCTGCGTTTATCCTTGATTACCCAGGGTCACTCTGGGGCGGTCCGCGGCGTCGCGGATGCAATGTATCCCGTCGAACCCCGCCGCTCTCATCAGTGCGGCGACGGCGTCGGCTTGGGTGTGACCGTGTTCGAGCACCAGAACGCCGCGCTCGGCGAGGCGTCTGGGGGCTTCGGCGATAATCCGGCGCAGGCACGCCAGGCCGTCCTCTTCGGCGAACACCGCAGCGTGCGGCTCGTACGCCGCAACCGCGGGGTCGAGGTCGGGGTCGTCGGCGCCGACGTACGGCGGGTTCGAAACAATCACGTCGAAGCGTCCGCCGGGCAGTTTCTCGAACCAGTCGCTTTCGACGAACGTGACCGAGGCGTGGTGTCGCGCGACGTTGCGTTCGGCGATTGCCAGCGCGCCGCGGCGGTTGTCGCAGGCGGTGATCGTCGCGTCCGGGCGTGCGACCGCGATGGCGATCGCGACCGCACCGCAACCGGTGCCGAGGTCAAGGATGCAGGCGTGTTCGGGCGTCAGCGCGAGCGCGGTTTCAACCAGGGTTTCGGTTTCAGGCCGTGGAATCATGACCTCGGGCGAGACCTCGAATTCCAGCGAGAAGAACTCGCGCACGCCGGTCAGGTAAGCCAAAGGCACGCCGTCCAAACGTTTCATCAACAGCACTTCGAGACGCCGCCGTCGCGCCGGTGCAAGCGTCGCTTCCGGGTGGGCGTAGAGCTCGGCGCGCCCGCAACCCATGACGTGGCACAGCAGGTAGTCGCCCTCGTCGCACCCTGCGTTGCACCCTGCGTTGCATCCTGGGTTCGCGCCGTTATCGCTTTCTCGGGCAAGGCGCCGATGCAACGCCGCGCGCGCTTCGCCAACCGTGGTCGCATCAAGCACAACGCCGGCGTTACTCATCGTAGAGCTCGGCGCGCCCGCAACCCATGACGTGGCACAGCAGGTAGTCGCTTTCGTCGCACCCTGGGTCGCACCCTGCGTTGCACCCTGGGTTCGCGCCGTTATCATCCCCTCGGGCAAGGCGCCGGTGCAACGCCGCGCGTGCTTCACCGACCGTAGTCGCGTTGAGGACGGCGCCCAAGCCGGCGCCGGCGTCACTCATCGAACTCGACCAGGGCTTGGGCTTGGTGCTCCTGGGTCAGCGGTTCGATTAGCGGGTCGAGCACGCCGGTCATGATTTCGGGCAGCTGGTGCAGCGTCAGGTTGACGCGGTGATCGCTGACCCGGTTCTGCGGGAAGTTATACGTGCGGATGCGCTGGGAACGGTCGCCTGAGCCGACCATGACCTTGCGGGTTTGGGCTTTCTCCTCGTCGCGTTTGCGCTGCTCCAAGTCGAGCAGCTTGGCTTGCAGCAGCGCAATCGCCCGCGCCTTGTTGCGGTGCTGCGAGCGTTCGTCCTGACATTCGGCGACCAGCCCGGTCGGCGCGTGCGTGATGCGCACCGCCGAGTCGGTCTTGTTGACGTGCTGTCCGCCGGCGCCCGACGCACGGAAAGTGTCTATGCGCAGTTCGGCGGGGTTGATCTCGATATGGTCTATCTCGTCGGCTTCAGGCAGCACCGCCACGGTCGCCGCCGACGTATGGAGTCGTCCTTGGGATTCGGTCTCCGGAACGCGCTGCACGCGGTGGACGCCGGATTCGAACTTCAGGCGCGAGTAGGCGCCCTGACCGATGACACGCGAGATGATTTCCTTGAAGCCGCCGTGTTCGCCTTCGTTCGAGTTGATAACTTCGACGCGCCAGCCTTTGGTCTCGGCGTAGCGGCTGTACATCCGAAACAGGTCGCCGGCGAAGATCGCCGCTTCGTCGCCGCCGGTGCCCGCCCTGATTTCAAGGAAGATGTTGCTGTGGTCGTGCGGATCCTGCGGCAGCAGGCACCGGCGGATCTCGAGTTCGATCGCTTCGAGCCGTTGCTTGAGCGTCTCGCTTTCCTGCTGCGCCAGGGCTTTGACCTCGGCGTCCCGGTCGTCGAGCATCTCGATTGTATGCGCCAGATGCCGGCGGCAGTCGTCGTATTCGCGGTAATGCGCGACCACCTTGTCGAGCCGTGCGTGCTCGCGGCTCAGCGTCCGGTATTGCGCTTGGTCGCCGATGACGTCGGGGTTGCTCAGCAGCGCGGTGAGTTCGGCGTGACGCGCCGCCATCGCGTCGAGTTTCCCGATCAGTGAGGGGTTCATTTCTCCCCCTGCGGCTTCCTGCCGGCGCGAAGCCGCGACTTGACCGCGAGGAGCAGGCCGATTTGCCCGCGTTCGGCGGCGCGCTTGAGGATCTCGATCGCCGGGTGCATCAGCTTGGCCGTCAGCGCGGTTGACAGATGAGCCAGCGCTTCTTCAGGAGGCTTGCCCGCGTGCAGCATCTTCAGCGACTTCTCCAGCGCGTCGGCGCGGATGCCGTCGGCTTCGGACAGCAGTTCGGTGATGACGTCGGCGGCCTTGCGCGAGTCCGCCCATTCGGTGTACTCGTCGGCCTTGAGCTGGATCGCGGTCTCGGCCCGGGCTGCCGACGCAAGCCGCGCCTGTTTGTTGTCGTCAACGATCCGCGCCAAGTCGGCGAGCGTGTAGAGATAGACGTCGGGCAGGTCTCCGGCCGCGGGTTCAACGTCGCGGGGCAGCGCCATGTCAATCATGCAGACCGGCTTGTGCTTGCGTTTCTTCAACGCGGCGGCGACCTCGGCTTTGTGCAGGATCGGCACGGTGCTCGCGGTGCAGCTGACCACGACGTCGTGCAGGTGCAGCACGCCGCTTACCTCGTCGAGGCCGAGCGCCTCGCCTCCGAGTTCGGCGGCGAGCGCCCGCGCCTTGTCGCCCGAACGCCCGGCGACGGTGATTTGCCCGACGCCGCGGCTCTTGAAGTGGCGCGCGGTCAACTCGATCATCTCGCCGGTGCCGAGCAGCAGGATGCGTTTGCTCGGCAGGTCCTCGAACAGCCGCTCGCAGGTTTTTATCGCCGCCGAGGCGTAGGATACCGGGTACTCGCCGAGCGCGGTCTCCTTGCGCACTTTCTTCGCAATCTCGATCGCTCTTTCGAACAAGCGCGACAGCGCGGGGCCGGAAAGTTGGGCGTCGAGCGCGGCGCGGTAGGCGGCCTTGACCTGTCCGAGGATTTGCGGCTCGCCGACAATCATCGAGTCCACGCTGCTTGCGACCCGCATCAGGTGGCGCGCCGCCGCCTTGTCCCGGTAGGTGAAGCAGCAGTTTTCGATGGCTTCGGCGGTGACGCCGCGGTAGGCGCACAGCCAGTCGGCGAGGGCGGCTTCGTCTTCGCCACCCTTGAGCACGCTGTAGATCTCGCAGCGGTTGCAGGTCGAGACGATCACCGCCTCGTCGGCGCCGACCGTCGCCTTGAAGTTGCCCAGCGCCTCGGGCAGGCGGCTTTCGGCGATGACGACTTTCCCCAGCACCTCCATCGGGGCGCTGTTATGGTTGAGTCCGAAGACGATCAGCGGCATGGTCGGGGGGTGCGAGTCACGGGTTCGTCCGTTCGTCCGTGATAAGATTGCGCATACGGGCGACGGCGGGATTCATTCACTTAAAAGATTGCGCGGAATAGTCTAGCAGAACGGCGCGGCGAGGATGGTTGTCAGTTTCACAGAACGATTTTCAACCGAGGGGCGGTCGGACGACCGGCGCGGCGTCGTTGCGTGGTCTTTGATTGCGTTCGCGGTCGTTTTATCGGCCTGCACGTTTTCCCCGCGCCTCGCTTTGCTCCACGAAGGCTCGGTGGTCAAGCCGAGCGCGCAGGCGCGCGACCGCGCCGAACTCATCTACTATCTTCTCGCCGGCGAGTTCGCGGTGCGCAGCGCCGATTACCCCGCCGCGTCCGGGTACTACCGCGAGGCGGTGCGACGCAGCGACGACCTGGAAGTGCTGAAAAGCGCTTTCAAGCTCGCGCTTCACGGCAAGGACTACACCGCCGCGGTCGGTTTCGCCGAACGTTGGCGCGCGCGCGACCCCGACAACGTCGAGCTCAAGCAGATTCTGGCGGTCACTTACGTGATGGCCAGACATTTCGAGGACGCGATGCTCACCCTGGAGGACTTGGTCGGGCGCGAAGGCGTCAACGAGAACCGCGTCTTCACGACGCTCGGTGCAACCTTGGTCGCCGAGATGCCGTCCGAGGCGGCGGAACGGATGAAGGAGATGGCCGAGCGGTTCAGCGGCAACCCGAGGGCGCAGTACGTCTATGCCGTGTTCCTGCTCGACACCGGCGCTTACGACGAAGTCATCGAGGTGACGAAAAAGGCGGTCGCGCTCGACCCCGGGTTTGCGAACGCCCGCCTGCTGCAAGGCTGGGCGCTGATTTCGAGCGGGCAGGTCGAGAAAGGACTGGCCGAGGCCGCGGCGGCGGTCGAGGTCGCTCCCGACAACGTCAACGTCAGGCTCAACTACGCGAAGCTGCTGCTTGACAACGACCGCTCCGAAGAAGCCCTCAGGGAGTTCCGTCTCATCCACGTCGGCCGCCCCCACGACCCCGACGTGATCCAAGCGCTCGGCATCCTGTCGCTGCGCCACGGGGACTTGGAATCGGCTTCGGCTTTCTTTGAGGATCTCCAAGCCTTCCCCAAGCGGCAGGTCGAGGCCGTCTATTACAAGGGGCGCGTCGCCGAGGAACAAGGCAAGTTCAAGGCGGCGCTGGCCATTTACCAAGCGGTGCCGCGCGGCGAGTTTTTCAAGAAAGCGCAGATTTCGATCGCCGAGGTTCACCGCAAGGCGGGCAATCTGAAGAAGTCGCTCGAACATCTCGAAGCCGCCCGCACCCTCGCCGAGGACGAGCAGGAACGCGTCGAGTTCTATCTGGCGCAGGGAAGCGTTCTCAGCGACGCCGGGCGCCACCGCGAAGCCATCGCGCTCTACACCCGGGCGATGGAGGAGCACGGCGAGCTGACCAGCCTGCTCTACGCGCGCGGACTTGCCGCCTCGGAGCTCGGCCTGCTCGAACGGGTCGAAGCCGACTTCACCCGGATACTCAAGACCGAGCCCGACAACGCCGACGTGCTGAACGCGTTCGGCTACACGCTCGCCGACTACAACGTCCGCCTTGAGGAAGCCAGGCGTTACATCGAGCGGGCGCTGGCGCTGTCCCCCGACAACCCCGCGATTCTCGACAGCATGGGGTGGGTCGAGTTCCGTCTGCGCAACGTCGAGGTCGCCGAGGGGTACGTCCGCCGGGCGATGGCCGCGATGCGCCACCCCGAAGTGTTCGGGCACCTCGTCGAGATTCTGTGCGCGCAACGCCGTGACGCCGAAGCCGCCAGGTCGCTTGAAGAAGGACTGATGCACTTTCCCGATAACGACTACCTGCAAAGCCTGCGCGACGGCTGCTCCCGCCGCTAGCATGTACTCGATGTTCCGCTACTCCGCAAACTCATCCTTGATGCGCCACCCCGAAATGTTCGGGCACCTCGTCGAGATTCTGTGCGCGCAACGCCGCGACGCCGAAGCCGCCGGGTCGCTCGAAGAAGGACTGATGCATCTTCCCGACAACGACTACCTGCAAAGCCTGCGCGACGGTGGCTCTTGTCGCTAGAGACACGCCGTCGGGGTTTGTGCCGTCGCGCTACGTTGTTTTCCATGCTTGTTTCATAAGCCGCGCTTATGCCGATTGACTCCGCTGCTTCGCGTCGCCTCGCTTTGACCGCGCCCGCGTCGTCCGTCCGCCCGGTCGCCGCGACGGTTGTTGTGGCGCTGAGCATCGTTGCGGGCATGGTCTTGAGTGGTTGCGCCGGTCTGTCGCAGCGCGGCGCCGACCGGATTGCACCCGACGAGGCGCGGCTGTGGGCTTTGCACCGGGTTCAGGTCGAGGCGGTGTCGTCGTGGCGGATTCAAGGCAAGGTCAGCATCCGCCATACCGACCGCTTGTGGCAGGCCGGTCTGAATTGGTTGCACGACGGCAACGGCGACAGCATGGACTTGCTCGGACCGGGCGGGCGGCCGATGATGCGGCTCACGAGCCGTCCCGGCGGCGCCAGGGCGACGGACAGCAAGGGACGCAGCTACCGCGCCGCGACCTTCGAAGCGCTCGCCGCTGAAGTGCTCGGCGTCGAGGTGCCGGTGTCGAGCCTGCGCTATTGGGTCAAAGGCTTGCCCGCACCCGGCGCACGGGTGGATTCATTGCGTCTCAATCAGGACGGGCGTCTCGACTTGCTCGAACAGAACGGTTGGCAGGTACATTATCTAAGGTACCGCCCGGTCGAGGCGACGTCGCTGTATCCGCTTGCGTTGCCGTCGCTGCTTGCCCTGACCCGCGGCGAGGTCAAGGTGACCGTCGCGGCGAACCGCTGGCGTCTGCTCAAGTTCACCGGGAACGCCGCGAGGGCGATCTGAGCCGATGGCCGAGCCGAACCCGTCGCTCGCGGTTTTGACGCTGAGCTCGCCGTCCATGCCCTTGACGACGAACCTGCTTGTGTCCGGCGCACGGGTGGATTCATTGCGTCTCAATCAGGACGGGCGCCTTGATTTGCTCGAACAGAACAGCAGGTGCGTTATCTCAAGGTACCGCCCGGTCGAGGCGACGTCGCTGTATCCGCTTGCGTTGCCGTCGCTGCTCGCCCTGACCCGCGGCGAGGTCAAGGTGACCGTCGCGGCGAACCGCTGGCGTCTGCTCAAGTTCACCGGGGGCGCCGCGCAGGCGATATGAACCGGTGACCGAGCCGAACCTGTCGCCCGCTCCTTCATCGCTGAGCTTGCCCGCGCCGGCGAAGCTGAACCTGTTCCTGCACGTTACCGGACGGCGCACCGACGGTCGGCACGAATTGCAGACTTTGTTCCGGCTGCTCGACTACGGCGACGAACTCGACTGCACGCTGCGTTCCGACGGGCGGGTGCGCGTGCATTGCGAAGGCGCGGCGATTGACGAGGCGTCCAATCTGGTGACCCGTGCCGCGTTGCTGTTGAAAGAGACCGCCGGCGTCGAGGCGGGTGCCGACGTCCGGCTGCGCAAGCGCATTCCGTTGGGGTCGGGTCTCGGCGGCGGCAGCTCCGACGCGGCGACCGCGTTGTGGGCGTTGAACGTGTTGTGGGGTTGCGGGTTCGACGCCGCCAAGCTCGCCGAACTGGGGTTTGCGCTCGGCGCCGACGTGCCGGTGTTCGTCCACGGGCACAGTGCGTGGGCCGAAGGCGCCGGTGAACGGCTGACGCCGGCTTCCCTGCCCGACGCTTGGTATCTCGTGCTGCTGCCGCAAGCGACGGTCGCAACCGCCGACCTGTTCGCCGCCGATGAATTGACACGTTCGGCGGCGCCAATCACAATGCGCGACTATCTTTCGGGGCGGGGGGAAAACGTGTTTGAGCC
>CAZKLI010000240.1:0-8354 GCA_964553575.1 uncultured Chromatiales bacterium | reverse complement strand
TCTTCACGCTGCACGGCACCTTCCCCAAACTGGCGGTGCTCATGCTGCTGTCCGTGGCGTTGATGTTCAGCGATTACCGCTACGCCGGCCTCGACAAGGCGCGCTACTACCTCGGCGCCGTTACAGACCCGATTTACTACGTTGCGAACCTGTCGGTCAAAATCGCCGACCAGCTCCACCAGGGGTTTTCGGATCGCAAGCAGCTGTCCCTCGAGAACAAGGCGCTTAAGCAAGAAAACCTGCGGCTCAGCTCACAGTTGAAAAAATACGCCGCGCTGGAGCACGAAAACCGCAGACTCAACGAACTTCTGAAGTCGTCCTATAAAAGAAACAACGACGACGCGGTCGTCGCCAAAGTCATCGCCACCAACTACACGCACTTCAGGCAGCGCATCGTGCTCGACAAGGGCGGAAAAGACAACGTCCGAATCGGACAGCCGATACTCGGAAACGACGGCGTCATCGGGCAAGTGGTGACGGTCACCCCGCTCAACGCGGTCGGCATGCTGATTTCAGACCCCGACCACGCGATGCTGATACAGGTCAAGCGTTCAGGGCTGCGCGCGGTTGCGGTCGGCATCGGCGACCCCCGGCGGCTGCGGCTCGACCACGTGCCGCTCGGCGCCGACGTCAGGGAAGGCGACGTCATCGTCACCTCGAGCCTCGCCGAACGCTACCCGCCCGACTACCCGGTAGGGAAAATCTCGCACGTGATGGACCCCGACAACGACAACTTCGCCATCGTCTATCTGGAACCGTTCACCGAACTCGACGGCCACCGCGAGGTGCTGCTCGCGCAGGAAGCGGACAACGGCGCAGCGACCAAAAGTGACTGATACCCGGGCGAAAATCCGTTTGCCGAAAATTGCGCCGACGGCGCCGGGATCCTGAAAAGACGTGGCGACGCGCACCGCGGGCATCGGCAAGATACACGTCCTCGCCGTCTTGAGCGTCGCGGTCGCGCTGGTGATGACGGTGTTGCCGATTCCGGCGTGGGCTTCCCCGTTCTGGCCCGAGTGGGTCGTGCTGGTGGTCATTTACTGGTGTCTCGCGCTGCCGCACAAGTTCAATCTGAAGTTCGCGTGGGCCGCCGGGCTCCTGATGGACTTGGTCAAGGGGTCGCTGCTCGGGCAATACGCGCTGGCTTATCTGCTGGTCGCCTACCTCTGCATTCACGTTTATCCGCGACTGCGGATTTATCCGCTGCTCCAGCAAGCTTTCTCGGTCGGCGCGCTGATGGTCCCGTATTTCCTGCTGTCCTGGGGGGTGGACAGCCTGCTGCACCCGAACGCTTCGGTTGACTGGCGTTATTGGGCGCCGATTGCAAGCAGCGTACTGCTGTGGCCGTGGGTGTTCTCGATCCTGAGGCTGGTCAGGCAAACGGCGTCGGGAGTGAGCGCGGGCGAAACCGGGACGTGACCGAACTGTTCGACGATCTGGCGCGCGTGATGCACGACAGACGCCCCGGCAACGTGCTGCTGATCAGACAATCGTCTGAACTTGATGCTGAATTCAAGCGGCTCAGCGCGCAACTCGACCCCGCCCCCGTCGTTGAGACCGCCACCGCCGCCGAATGGCTGCGCCGCCCCCGACCGCAACGTCGCCGGCTCGGCTTGGTGTGGGACGCCCCGAAGCGCTTTCCCGACGCCGACTACGACCACCTCCTGGCCAGACTGCGCGACCTCGATTGCGAGGCGGTCTATGTGCGATGGAACGCCGAAACCGACGGCGCAGGACACTTGCGCCCGCTCGGGTTCCTGCCGCTGAAACGCTACGCCGACGGCGCCTCGCTGCACTACTTCGACGTCCATGATTACAAGCTGCTGCCGGATTGGCTCAACAGCCGCTTCTGGGCGAACCCCGAGATGTGGAACAAAGCAAGGTGGTGAGGGCAACGCGGCCGAGCCGCGGTCGGACTCAGCCTTGCTCGTGAGGGTCGCACAGCCGGCGCAGGTCGGACGGCAGGTCATCGGGACACTGCCCGCACAATTCGTTGCCGTGCACCGCGTATTTCATCTTCTTCGGAAACGGCAGATCGAGACCGGCCATGATGTTGACGAATTCCTCCTTGCTGCGCCCGCCGCCGAGCCGGGGGTTGCGCCGTTTCTCCTGGCCTATCGTCGTCAATGACCGCCTCTCGTAGTCGTGCCCGGGATATACCAAGGTGTCGTCGGGCAGGGAAAACAACTTGTCGTGAATACTGTCGTAGAGCACCGCCGCGTCGCCGGACTGGAAGTCGGTGCGCCCGCAGGCATCGATCAGCAGCGCATCGCCGGAGAAGACGACTCCGTGCGTGTTGCTCTCGATCAGAAAGGCGTGGTGGGCGTCGGTGTGGCCGGGCGTGAACAACGGGTGCAACTCGATATTGCCGACCCGGAAAGCCTCGCCTTCGCGCACCCCGAGGTCACGGCACGGCAGATCGTCCATCGCCGGGCCGGCTATCTTGCAATCGGTGATTGCGCGCAGCCTCAACGCGCTGCTGAGGTGGTCGGCGTGAATGTGCGTCTCAAGCGTATAAGTCAACTTGAACCCGAGCGTGCTTAATACTTCCACGTCGCGGTCGGCGGTTTCCAGCACCGGATCTATCAGGACGGTTTCACCCGTGTCCGGGCACGCGATCAGATACGTGTAAGTCGATGACGTGTCTTCAAACAGTTGCCGAAACAGCATCGGAAGCTCCCCGAAGTGATTCCAGAGTTATTTCAAAAATTGCTCGGTCGTAAAAGCGCGTTCGCACTCCCGACCCACTCATCTTAATATACAATAACTTCTCCGAAGCACCGCCGAGAATTCGCCTCCCCCGTTCACGATGACGAAGGATGCGACGACGCGGCGCGGATTGTGCGACCGGCCCCGGGCCGGGCGCAAAAGCGCGCCCCTGAAAACACGGCGGGCGGCGCGGGACGGCGTTTTGCCGGCCCCGCACAAAAAGGCGAAGCCTGATAAACCGACGGGAAACCGAATGAACGACGAACAAATACGCCGCACGATCGCAACGCAAATCATCGGGCATATCGAAGGCGCGGTGGTTTCGGTCGCCGGTGGCGGCGGAAAGTTCGAAGCGACGGTCGTCAGCGAACGTTTCGACGGCCTCGACACGGTCGGCCGCCACCAGTTGGTCTATGCCGCGGTCAAGCGGGAAATCGAAAGCGGCGTGGTGCATGCGCTATCAATTCGCGCGCTCACGCCTCAAGAAGAACAATCCTGAACGCGCGCCAAGCGCTGGGCGCCGGGCACCGATGCCCGGAAGACGAAAGCCGCGTGGAGACGCGCCGGCGGATTTATTCGGGGCGGATGTATTCGGCGGAGGTGCCGACGTCGATGCTGCTGAGGCCTGGGTGGGCGGCGAAATACCGCGACAACGCTTTCATGTCGTCGTCTTCAAGCGTTGCGATGATGCCCAGCATAATCGGGTTGGTGCGCTTGCCGGTCTTGTAATCAAGCAACGCGCGGTAAAGATAGTCTTCGTGCTGCCCCGCAATCTTCGGATAAAGCGGAATCGGGCTGTTGCCGTCGTTGTTGTGACACGCGCTGCACACCGTCACGAGGTCCTGCAGCTCGGCCGGCGGCTTCACCCCGGGATTCGCCGGCGCCGAGCCGAAAGAAGCGAAGTAAGCGGCGACGTCGGCTATATCCTGGTCACCGAGATTGTGGCTTTGTGCGACCATCGTTTCGTGGGAGCGTTCGCCGCTCTTATACGCTTGCAAGGCGGCGACGATGTAGTCGGCGTGCTGCCCGGCGAGACGGGGCACGTGGTAGGTCGGATAGACGTTGGTATAACTGGGAACGCCGTGGCAGCCGAGACAGGTCTGCGCTTTCCATTTTCCGGCCTCGGCGTCGCCGGCGTGCGCCGGGGCCTGCATCGCAACGAAAAGCGAAGCGGTGAAATAAGCCGCGTGTTTGATGGTCGGTTTCATTATTCCGGCGGGTTGAGTCCGGGAAGTTTAGCACAGCCTTGCAAAGGCAGGACAAAAAACGCGGGCGGTTCCGCTTGGTCCCGGCGACGGCGCACTCGACTGTTCGGATGCTCGAAGTTGAAACCCACGTTCAAGGCTTAGATGTCGGGGCTTTAAGCGGTTTTTGCGGTGCGGCACGCGTCGAGCGCCTGCCCGATGTCGGCGATGATGTCGTCTATGTGTTCGATGCCGATCGACAAGCGCACGAGGTCTTCGGAAACGCCGGCGCTCTCGAGCTCGGCGGGCCCCAGCTGGCGGTGGGTGGTCGTCGCCGGGTGGCACGCGAGGGAGCGCGCGTCGCCGATGTTGACCAGCCGCAGAATCAGCTGCAAGGCGTCTATGAAGCGGGCGCCGTTCTCACGCCCGCCTTCGATGCCGAAGCTGAGGATGCCCGACGCCTTGCCGCCCATGTAGCGGTCGATCAACGGCTTGTCGGGATGGTCATCGAGCCCCGCGTATTTGACCCACGTCACCTGAGGATGCTGCTGCAAGTACTTGGCGACGGCCAATGCGTTCTCGCTGTGACGCTCCATGCGCAAAGGCAAGGTCTCGAGCCCTTGCAGCACCAAAAAGCTGTTGAACGGCGACAACGCCGAGCCCATGTTTCTCAGCGGCGCCAAACGGGCGCGGCCGATGTACGCCGCCTCCTGCATCGCATCCGTATAGACGATGCCGTGGTAAGAAGCGTCAGGCGTGCTCATGACCGGATAGCGGTCGGCGTGCTCTTTCCACGGGAACTTGCCCGAATCAACGATGATGCCGCCGATGCTGTTGCCGTGACCGCCCATGTACTTGGTCATAGAGTGCACGACGACGTCGGCGCCGAACTCAAAAGGCCGGCACAAGAAAGGCGAAGGCACCGTGTTGTCCACCATCAGCACGACGCCGTGGCGACGGCAGACTTCGGCCAGCTTCTCAAGGTCAACGACGTTGCCCGCCGGGTTGCCTATGGACTCACAGAAAACGACCTTGGTCTTGTCGTCAATGCGCTTTTCGACGGCTTCGGGCGTCGGGTCACAGAAATTGACGCCGATGCCGAACTGAGGCAGCGTGTGGGCGAAAAAGTTGTAGGTGCCGCCGTACAAAGTCGGCGCCGCAACGACGTTGTCTCCGTGCCCCGTAATCGTGAACAGCGCGTAGCTGATTGCCGCCATGCCCGATGACAGCGCAAGCGCACCGACGCCGCCTTCCATTTGCGTGACCCGTTCCTCGAGCACCGCGGTCGTCGGGTTCATGATGCGCGTATAGATGTTGCCCACCTCCTTGAGGTCGAACAAATCGGCGCCGTGCTGAGTATCCCTGAAAGTATAGGAAGTCGTCTGATATATCGGCGCGACCGCCGCACGGGTCGTCGGCTCGGCTTGGTATCCGCCGTGGATGGCGATGGTTTCAAATTTCATGCTTGACGATGACTCCCGGCGATGAGTTTGAAACCATTATATATGCACCGCCGCGGTTTGGGGCGTCGGCAAAGGCGCCTCTCGGTCAGCCCCGACCGCGCCGACCTCAAGCCCGAAGCCGCCCGCCCCGCAGGATGCCTGGGCAGAAGACTTGGGTTCAAGGCACGGGCGCCGGGCGGGAACGGGTCGGCGCCTAGCCGCCCATCAACTCGCGCAACCTGATTGGGGGCTGGTCCAAGAGACGGCGGTAAAGCAGCGTATAGAAAAGCACCACGCGCACGTAAAGGCGGGTCTCCTCGAACGGGATCGTGTCCACCCATATCTCGACGTCCGACACGGGCGCGGTTTTCAGCCAGCGCCGGGCGTTGGTCGGCCCCGCGTTGTAGCCGGCCAGGCTGATTGCCAGATTGCCGTTGTTCTTGCGGTGCAACTGCTTGATGTAAGCGGCGCCGAGGCGGACGTTGGTCTGCGGTGACAGTATCTTGGCGGTCGAGAGCTTGCCCAGACCGAGACGCGCGCCGACCGCCCGCGCCGTCCCCGGGCGCACTTGCATCAGCCCCAAAGCCCCGGCGGGCGACCTGATGTTTTCGACGAAAGCGCTCTCCCTGCGCATGATGCCGTAAATCCATTCCATCGGCACTTTGGCGTGACGTGATTCCTTTTCGACGAGGGTGCGGTAAGGCATCGGAAAGCGCTGCAGGAAATTCCGCGCCGAAGCGCCGCTTGCGAGACTGCGAATCGCACCCATCGGCCATCGCCAGCGGTCGGCGACGACGCCGAATTTCAATTTGTCCTCGACGCCCATGTATTCGAGCGCAAGCAGCAGCTCCCTGTTCGCGTCGAACGGCCTGCCGAAAATCAGCAGCTCGCGCATTCGCGCGACCGCGGGGTGCGCATCGAGCGCGGCGAGCTCGGATTCGGTGAACGCAAGGGGGCGCAGATCATAGACGTAGGGCTTGCCCAGTTTGTCCGCCGAAAGATAACCGTAATAACCGTCGTCCTGCGCCAGCCGATTCCAGATCTGATTCGCCTCGTCGCGCCGCGCAAGCTTCGCCAGCGCGCGTGCGCGCCAGTAACTCCACTGTGCGGCGTCGCGCTCCTCGTTCGGCAACGCGTCAACGCCGGCGAGCACCCGGCGCCAATCCTCCAGCCGCAACGCCGCGCGCACGCGCCAGTAGCGCGACCGCTGATCATGGTGTTCGTACGGCAACCGCGACAGCCTGCGGTAAGCTTCGTCCGGCGCCAGCTTGACCCCCGCGGCGACACCGATTTCTTTCTCCACGGCCCGCCGGGCGGAACACGCGCTGCAACGGCGCTTGATCTTGTCCCACGTCTTTCCGGCCTTGACGGCGTCTTTCCTGATCAGGCGGCGCAGCGCGAACACCATCACGTCGCCCGCGTAAAGAGGGGACTCCGCGAACCGCTCGGCCATCTTGAGCGCCGTTTGTTCCGGGTGAAACCGCGCCCGCTTGAGTGAACCGAACCAACGCCGCGCGTCGCCTTGCAACTTTCCGCCCAGATAATCCGCCAGCCCGCCGCGCCCCCGCTCCCACGCGAGCAGAGCCCGCTTCCAGACCAAATCGTCGTTCACCACGCCTTGCTTGAAACCCCAGTCGAAAACGAAGTCACACGCCGACGGTTGGGAGAAATTCACAAGCCACAACGATTCCGCCTGTTCCGCGGCCTGCACGTTCCGTCCGGCGTGAATCAGCGCCGCCGCGTAGCGGCAGCGGTTGTCCTTGTTCTCCACGGTCACCGACTCGCGGTAATAGTCGAGAAAACGCGACCACCGTCCGCGGCGCGCCAGCTGCGCCAACCAGCGGTGACGCAATTTTTCCGCGGCCGGCAATTTGCCGCCGTAAGCGTCGAGAAACGCGGCGACCTCCTTCTCGCCCGCACCGGAGAGACGGTTGCGCAGATCCTGATACACCAAATACGGATAGAGAGGATAGGATTCAAGCGCCGCGCGATGCCGGCGGAACGGCTGGCGGCGACCGGCTTTCAACGCGCCCTCGACCTTCAGAAACAGCGCACGCTGCTTCTCAAGCCCGCCGTCGTCCGCCGCCGCGGCGGAGCCGGCGGCAAAAAGCGCCGCCGCGAACAAGCAGAGAGACAAGGTGCAAACCGCGGCGGGCGCGTGGGATAATCCCGGCGCGCGACGTCGGACAAGCAAGCGGCGGCTCAACGTTGGAAACACTCGGAAGTCTCTACGCAAGCATCGAAGCATGGGGGATGCACCGTTACGGCTGGCTGTTCGCCGCCGCCGTGCTGATTGTTCCGGCGCTGGTGGCGGGCAACATGACGCAGTTTTACTTGACCAAGCTCGCACGCCGCGAGGCGCCCCCGGCGACGCTGATCAAGCCTCTTGCCGGCAACTTCCTGGTCATGATCGTCTGCGCGACGATTATTGCAATCGCGCTGTATCTGCATCTCTAGTCGGCGCCTTGCGGGCTTTGCACGCGACGCGCAACGATTCATGCTAACACAGACAAACAGCCGCTACGTCCGCACCGTCGTCACGACGCTGGTGTTGACCGCAACGTACGCAACGACAAACGCGCGTACGACGCTCGAAGTCGAAGACGATTTGCAGCGCAAGGTGTCGCTCGACGCGCCCGCCGAACGCATCATCTCGCTTGCGCCGCATCTGACCGAGCTGGTGTATTCGGCGGGAGCGGGCGACAAGCTGGTCGGCGTCTCGCGCCACTGCGATTATCCGCCGCAGGCCGGGCGGCTGCCCGACGTGTCCGACCACGCGGCGATCAACTACGAATTGATCGCCGAACTGCAACCCGATCTGGTGCTGGTCTGGAACGCCGGCCTCAAGGCGGCGAGCTTGAACAAGCTAAGTGCGCTTTATCGCAACGTCTATGTCTCGGATCCCGCCGACTTCGGGGGCGTCGCCGAAAACTTGCGCGAAATCGGCTTGCTCACCGGAAACGCCGCGCACGCGCGCCGCGCCGCCGGCGAGTTCCTGCAAAAAATCGACCGTCTCGGC
>CAZKLI010000239.1:0-5612 GCA_964553575.1 uncultured Chromatiales bacterium | reverse complement strand
GATTGCCGAGACCCGAAAAAACGCTCAACGGCAAGGTGCTCAGACGGTTTTGCGACAAACTCAACCGCTCCAGATTGCCGAGATCCGAAAAAACGCCCGCCGGTAAGGTGCTCAGACGGTTTCCCAGCAAACTCAAATACCCCAGATTGTCGAGACCCGAAAACACGTCCCGCGGCAAGGAGGCCAACTGATTACCGCCCCCGAAGAAACTGCTGCCGCTTAAAAACAACGTCTCCAGGTTGCTCATACCTGAAAAATCGCCCGTCTTGAGCGCGGTGATACTCAAGGAACGCAAATCCAATTCCCTTATCCCGGATAAATGCTCACCGGTCACATCGGCGCAGTCGGTTACGCCGGAAACGCCGGAAACAATCCGATTCCGAACCTGCACCGTCCTGTCGCACACCCCTTCCCTAATTACCACCAGCACCGTGCTCGACCTCTCCAAGACGTAGTCGTCGTCCGCGACCAGTTTCACCGTGAACGCCTCGCTCGTCGGCTCGACGACGTCGTCGTCGGTAATGACGATCAAGATGGTTGCCATCGTCTCGTTCGCCTTGATCGTGACACTGCCGCCGCCGAGGTCGGAATAATCCGACCCGTCCGCGTCGGCGGTATCGGGATCGTCGTCGCTCTCGATGCGGTAATCGACGCTCAAGTCAACCGCCTGCGCCGCGCTGACCGTGACAACCAAACCGACCGTGGTGTTTTCTTCGGCTTCGAAAGCCAGGCCGTCGGCGACGGCGAACGATATCCGCGGCGACGACACCCGATGGCCTGCGGCGTTCAAAATCGCATGACCGCCCAACGTCAGGATCGCCGGGCTTTGCAACCCGGCAGCCGCGGTTATCCGCCCGCCCGCCAACGTCAGCGCGTCCTCTCCGACGCTGACGCCGTCTTCATCGAAATCCCCTCTTTGGAGCGCGTAACTGAACACCAGCGTCGAAGCGCCGCTCAGAAGCCGGTCGTAGACCGCCTGGCGCACCGCGTCCCCGATCTCAAGCGCCAGGAACGGCCCGCCGGAAACCTCCACTTCGACCGCCTCGTCAAACTCGACCGCCACACTGACCGTTTCCCCGGGCGCCGAATAGATGCCGTCGCGCGCCGGCGACGAAATGATTTCAACCCCCGACACCCGCGGCCGCCTGCTTTCCAAGACCAGCGGCTCGTCCGTGCCGAGCACGACGCCGTCGGCGGTCTCCGCTCCCACCCAGTCGGCGGCGGCCATCGTAACCGTGCTGAACAGCGCACTTTGTTCAACGATGAAAGAAGCGCTTTCCGTGCTTCCCTGCGGAATGCCGACTTCGCTGATTACCGAGCCGCCTTCCGCCGACAACGCGACGGAGACGGCGAACGGCGCCACCCGGTCGAGCGTCAGCTTCAATCGTTCGGAGCCGGGCGCAAGCGGCTCGATCCCGGCGACGCGTGAAAATCTCGGAATCCAGGTAAAGGGCGCCCCAGGATTGGAGTCCAACGTCAACCTCGCCAGATTGCCGAGACCTGAAAACAGATCAGGCGGCAAGACGCTCAAATTGTTGGCGCTTAAACTCAGCACCCTCAGATTGCCGAGACCTGAAAACACGCCCGGCGACAAGGCGTTTAACTCAGTGCCCCATGCATTCAAAATCTCCAGATTATCGAAACCCGAAAAGTCGCCTGTCTTGAAAGTGCCTATACGGGATCTCTGCAAATCAAGTGCAGTTACCATGGATAAATGGGCATCGGTTACTATGAGGCAGTCGAAGAATTCGCCAATAATCGCAATGGGCAATTTCGCACCAATCTGCCTTTGAATCTTCACCGTCCTGTCGCAGACGCCTTCCCTGATCACGACCAGCGCCGTTGTCAAAGAATCCATCAGCAGATAGCTGGGATCTGGGATCAGGGACACCATGAACGATTCGCTCGGCGGATCGACGGCGTCGTCGTCGGTAACGGCGATCGGAATCGTCGCCATCGCCGTGTTCGCCTCGATCATGACGCTGCCGCCGCCGGGGTCGGAATAATCCGAGTCGTCGGCGTCGGCGGTATCAGGGTTGCCGTCGCTCCCGATGCGGTAATTGACGCTGAAACCGACCGGCCACGGCGGGTCGATGGTGACGATCAAATCGACCACGCTGCTTTCTTCGGCTTCGAAGACCAAGCCGGCGTCGTCGTCGAATGACACAAACGGCGTCCATATCCACTCCGAAACCAGCGGCTCGTCCATGCCGATCACGACGCCGTCGGAAAACTCCGCTTCCACCCAGCGGGCGGCGGTCATCGCGACCGTGCCGACCCTGATTTGCGGATGCGTTTCAGCAATGAAAGAAGCGCTTTCCGTGCTGCCCCGCGGGATTCTCACTTCGTTCGTTACCGAGCCGCCTTCCATCGACAACGTAACGGCGATGGTGAACGGCGCCACCCGGTCGATCGTCAGTTTGAGCCGGGTGGAGCCGAACGCAGGCGGCGCCGGCTCGGCGACGGGTGAAAATCTCGGAACCCACGTGAAAGGCGCCCCCAAATTATTCTCCATGCGTAAAGCGCGCAAATTGCCGAGAACCGAAAACAGATCGGAAGGCAAAACGCTCAGGCTGTTCTCACTCAAATCCAAAAGACTCAGTTGGCTGACGTCTTCAAACAATCCTACCGGCAAGGTCTCAAACCGGTTGATCGATAAGTTCAGGGTGCTCAGCTCTTCCAGGCCTGAGAACACGTCGGCGGGCAAGCTCGTCAGTCCGTTTCCTCTCAAGTTCAGAAATCTCAAGTTGCCGAGGCCTGAAAACACGCCCGGCGGCAAGGCCGTCAAAGAGTTAAACCTCAGATCCAACTCCTGCAATGCATCAAGGCCCGAAAAGTCGCCCGGTCTCAAGGCGCTTATGCCCTGTGCGGCCAGACCTGACAATACCCCCCCCCCTACAGTGTCTATTCGTCGTTCGAATAACGCTATCCCGGATAAATGCTCACCGGTTACCTCGGCGCACTCGTCAACGTCGTCGAGTTCAATCAGGATCCTGTCTCGAACCTGCGCCGTCCGGTCGCACACCCCTTCCTTGATTGTCACTCTTATCGTGCTCGAAGAAGATGCAGGGAAGAAATCCTCGCGCTCCAATACCCGAACCGCCAACCGCTCGGCGACGAACCGCGCGTTCGTCGAGGCGGTTTGAGCCGTCACGCTTTCCATGCCCATGCCGCTTTCAGCCAAAAACACCGTGAACGATTCGCGCGGCGCCTCTATCTCGTCGTCGTCGTTGATCGAAAACCGGATTGTGGTTTCGGTCTCACCCGGCGCAATCATGATCGAGCCGGAACCTGCGTCGCTGTAATCTTCAGCCGAAGCGGTGTCTTCCGCCCCGCCGGCGCCGTAAGGCACGGTGATCGTCGTTTGCGGAGACGGCGCCGCGGTGACGCCGAGCTCCACCGTCCCGCCTTCCTCACCCTCGACTTCAGAAGATCCAAAAGATAAAACGGGCGGATTTTCAACCTGAGACCTCGCTGTCACCGTGACCACCGCATTTCGCAGAACCGAACTCAAGGTCACCGTCGGCGGGGTCAATTCAAGTCCCAAGCTCGTGATGAATCCGATTTCCACCTCTTCATCCCCCAACGCCGTCGCGTTGCCCAGCGTCAACGACACTTCGGTTGACTCGCCCGGCGTCAGCACCGCTGCAGACGGCTCGAACGACAACGTGAACCCGCGGTCCAAGACCCTGTGCCCGGCGGCGTTCGCAATCGCATGGCTTCCCAGCGTCAGGACCGCGGCGTTCGACGATGCGGAAACGTCAACTATCCGGGCGCCTCCGAGAGTCAAGGCGTCGGCCTCCACGCCGATGCCGTCTTCATCATAGTCGTCGCTCATCAGCCGGTAGCTGAAAACCAACGTTCGCTCGCCGCTTAACGCAGCGTCGTAATCCGCCGTGCGCACCGAAGCCCCGACCGTCAGCGCCAGCGCCGGTCCGCCGGTCGAAGTCGTCACTTCGACCTCTTCGTCGAAATGCACCGCCACCGTCACCGTCTCGCGTGCCCGGGACAGGTACGCGCCGCCCGGCGGGGCCGAGAGAAACTCCACGTCCGACACCCGGGGACCCAGCTCGTCGAAGACGAACGGGGCGGCTTCGAAAGGAACAGCGCCGAGATAAAGCCCCTCCAGCTCGCTGTCAACGGCGCTGACCCGAAGCGGCCGACCGGAGACCTGTCTCACGGCGTAAGCTGACGCGCTTCTGTCGCTTCCTTTCGGAACTCTCAACGTGGCGCCCCCCGTGTCGCCGCCTTCGATCGACAGGCGGAAAGTGATGGTCGAAAGCGCCACCTCATCCAGAACCAGCCTGACTCCGATGGCGTCGCGACCGAAGATCCCCATCAAGTCAATCTGCTCGAGTCGCGCCGCGGATAAGATAAAAGGCGCCCCGGGGTTATCCAGCAAATCTAAGCGACCCGGGCTCTCTCCCAATCGGTCAAGACCTGAAAATAGACCCGCCGGCAGCTCGCTTAACCGGTTGAACCTTATGGACAACGTTTTCAGGTTGGCAAGACCCGAAAATACCGTCGCAGGCAACGTGGACAGCTGGTTGCGCGCTAAGTCCAAAATCCCCAGATTGTCGAGACCCGAAAACACGTCCGGCGGTAAAGCGGTCAGGTTGTTGCCTTCGACGCTCAAGGCACGCAAATTATCGAGGCCCGAAAACACGCCCGCCGGCAGAACAGTCAGATTGTTGAGTCCCAAGCCCAGAGACTCCAGACTATCGAGGCCCGAAAACACGTCCGCCGGTAAAGCGGTCAGATCGTTGCTGGCTAATTCCAGAAACTCCAGATTACCGAGACCCGAAAACACGTCCGCCGGTAAAGCGGTCAGATCGTTGTTGTCTAATTCCAGATCCTCCAGATTCTCGAGACCCGAAAACACCGTCGCAGGCAACGCGGACAGCGGGTTACGCGTTAATATCAAGGTATCCAAATTATCGAGGCCCGAAAACACGTCCGCCGGTAAAGCAGCCAGATTGTTGCCTCCTAAAGCCAGCCTCTCCAGACTGTCAAGACCCGAAAACACGTCCGACGGCAGGGCGGTCAAGTCGTGGTTTGTCAATCTCAACAATCTCAGACTGTCAAGACCCGAAAACACGTTCGCCGGCAGGGTGGTCAGGCCGCTGATCTCCGGCTTGTCGCCTACCGGGTTGAACCGACCCCAATTCAGATCCTCCAGGTTAACGAGACCGAAAAAATCGCCTGCCGCGACGGTGGATGCAGCGTTGAAATCCGCGAAATCCAGAGTCAATCTGTTTATCCCGGATAAATCCTCATAGGTCACCGCGTTACAGTCGCTGACGCCGCCAAGCGTACGCAGGATTGCGTCTCGAACCTCCGGTGTCCTGCCGCAAATGCCGTCCCCCCCCAAAAAAGTACGCGGTTGGTCCAAGCGGATCGTAAACCCGTGGAAACATTGACCATCGTGTTGCCGAAACCTGCCGCACTCAATCGGCGGAGGCCCCGGGATGGTCGTCGGATACACCACAACGCCGTCGGCGCCCGGATCTGGAGTTACGATGATATGGTTGCTCTGCGTGTTGCCCGCCGCAATCGTCATCTCGACGTTGGATAACTGCCCGCCGCTCGCTGTTATTCTCCAAGTTCTGGGA
>CAZKLI010000238.1:0-6208 GCA_964553575.1 uncultured Chromatiales bacterium | reverse complement strand
GCGTGATGGTTTCCGCACTTAAGCGGCTGGCCGCCAGTTCGGTGAGGAGCGTTGCGAGCGCGCTGCTCGGGCGAGTGCGCCACCCGGGCCGCCCACGTCACCCTGGGTGCGGCGTGGACGCGGTGCTGCTTTTGGCGGTGTTGCTTTGGCTGAGTGCGCCCGCGTCGGCGCAGCAGCTTGGACTGGAGCTGACGATCGCCGGTGATGCAGCACCGGCAACCTTGACGCTGACCGCCGGCGGCTCGCCGCTGATTCTCAACGCGGCGCTGACGTCACCGCCGCCGCCGGGGGCGACCGAACGGGTTATCGTGACGGCGAGCGGCGGACTCGCCGCGTCGGGCGACGGCGCTTTCACGTTCGGACAACCGTCGGACGGGCAAGGCGATTCCTGGGAAATTACCCTGCGCGCGCCTTACGACGCACAGCCCGGCACTCAAAGCCTGACGTTCACCTCGCCGTTGAGCGGTGCGGTGCGCAGCGTACCGGTAGCGGTGCTGCAACGGGTCGTCAGGGTGTCTTTTTCCCCGGAAGCGGGTGAAGATGCCGACGTCCGGTCTTCGGACGTATATAGGTGGGTAAACACCAATCTCCGGTGGCAGTTCACTTATGATTACGTGGGCTTTGATTTGGACGAAGAGGACGTGCTGACGACGTTGACGGTGGTCAGGGGCGGACAGGCGCCCCCTCAAAGGTCGGCGGTCGTCGGACTGCGCGTCGAGCCTGAGTTGCAAGGAGACGAAACCGTCGTGGTCGAGTTCGACCAGCCGGCCGGAATCGAGTTTGAGCCGAGCGTCGTCACGTTCACCGCGGACAATCAGGCGGCGACGGAGGTGACGGTTACGGTCGATACGCAGGCGCGCGAATGGCCCGACCTGTTGGATTTCGGCGGCGCGACCCAAGTCGGTGCCGGCGCCGGCCGGGCCGAGTTTGCAAGTGACTTGACGGTCGTGGGGATACGGCGGGTCAGCGTGGCGACTCTTTCTCCTTTCGCCACGAACTTCATAAACCTCAGAGAATCAACCCAAACGAAAATAGTGGCTGACGAGAGCAATGACAGCGGAGCGCAAATCGGTTTGGAAGCCGGAGAAGAAATGGACGTCGAGTTTGCTTACGTACTGGGCAGCAATATCCCTCAGAAGACGGACTATGCCGGCAGGGCCGTGGTTTTCAATCCCAGCTCGCTGACGCTGACCTCCGCCGCCCCCGAACAGACGGTGGTCGTGAACGCCGTCGCCGCCCCGTTTAATAATCTCCACAACCCTGCTCGTATATGGACTGTCGTCGTGGGAGCCCGAGGCGTCGCCATCGGCAATCGTCCACTCCAGAACTTCGATATTAGAGAAAGTAACGCGCCGTTACGATTATGGCACCGCCACGGTCAACCCGTTGATGTCGAGCCTTTTGCGTTGCTGGAGCCGCTTGGTTATTCACTGGTTGCCGCACCGGCCGGTGTACTCGAGATTCTGCCCGGCGATTGTGCGGCGTTGCGGATGATGTCGGACCCGCCGATGGTTTCTGGTCACTCTATCCGGTGGAGGTGGTCTATACCCGCATCCGACTTCGGCGACGGAGGCATCGGCTTCGGTGCCGGCAGGGAACGTGTGACGGATCTGCGTCAATTAAGTAGATCGAAACAAACTGATACGGTCGAAGTGTGCGTTTCGTCCGGCACGTTGCCGGGTGTCGAGAGGCGCTTCGAATTGATTGACTCACGTGTCAACGCTACCTTCAACATCAGTTCGAGTTCCCTGCCGACCTTTCGCGTAATGGCGCCGGCACTGACCGTGACGGTGGTTCCGACCGCCGGTCCGAGTTCTTCGCCGTTGGTGTTGCTGGCCGGCACGGAAGGAGAGGTGACCGTCGGTTTGGCCGAAGAGGACCGGCTGCCTGGAAGGCGGGTCAGGGTGGCGTTGGAGGCCGAAACCACCGCCGGTTTCCCCGGCTTGAGCCTGTCTTCGACCGAGGTGACGCTGGAAGCGCCTGATTTCACCACGGTTGTGACGGTGGCCGCGCCGCCGTTGCTGTCGGGTCCCGGCGCCGGCGTCGTGCGAGCGACGTCGCTGGACGTGCTCTATACCTTGAACAGCACTGAGTTGGACGTCGTCTGGCGCGGGTTGGAGTTGACGATGGTCCCGGTCTCCGACCCGAGTACCTCGTCGTTGCTGTTGCCGGCCGGCGGTGATGAAGAGTTGTCCATCGGTTTGGTCGAAAAGGAGGGAATCAGCCCCGAGACGCGGGTCAGGGTGGCGTTGGGGGCCGAAACCGTCGCCGGCGCCCCCGGTTTGAGCCTGTCTTCGCCAGAGGTGACATTGACGGGGCCTGATTTCACCACGGATGTGACGGTGACCGCGCCGCTGTTGTCCGGTCCCGGCGCCGGCGTCGTGCAGGCTGAGCTGCTGGATACGATTGTCCCCCACGAAAGCGCCGAGTTGGACTTCGTCTGGCGCGGGTCGGAGTTGACGATGGTTCCGGTTTCCAACCCAACCGCCTCGTCGTTGCTGCTGTCGGCCGGCGGCGAGGGTGCGTTGTCCATCGGTTTGGCCGGCGGAGAGGGCGTCAACCCTGATGCGCGGGCCAGGGTGGCGCTGGCGGCCGAAACCGCTGCCGGCGCTACCGGTTTGAGCCTGTCCCCGCCCGAGGTGACATTGATCGGACCTGATTTCACCACGGTTGTGACGGTGGCCGCGCCGCCGTTGCTGTCGGGTCCCGGCGCCGGCGTCGTGCGGGCTGAGCTGCTGGATACGATTGTCCCCCACGACAGCGTCGAGTTGGACGTCGTCTGGGAACGGTCGTTCTCTCTGGCGGTTGAACTGCTCGACCCCGACTCAGGCGTTTGGGAAGCTTCGACCCGGGTCACCCTGAACGACGCGGGACCTTCGGTCAGGATTCGTCTGGTGCTTGAAGGCGCCGAACACCTGCCCCCGGGCGAAGCCGTGGACGTCGGGTTGCGCGCCAATCATTCGCGTCTCCTCTTCAGGGCGCAGTCGCCGGACCCGGCCGTGGCCGGGCTGACCGCCGATCGTCCCAGGGTGCCGGTGACTCTATGGGCGGACCTGGTGGGAGACAGCGGCCGCGACAGGGGATTATTTTTCAATCCCGATTCGGAGTACCGGGTAGAGGGTATCCGGGAATTCAGGGTCCGCGTGGAACGCAGGCTTGTGCGTGTTTATTGGACCCCCGACGAAATCACGTTGACCCCGGGCGGTGACGAGGTGAGAGCCACGCTAAGGGCTGAGGGTCTGGCGAGCGGAGACAGAATCAGATTTTGGAATAATCTCGCTGCTCGCTCAAGCGATGGATCGCAACTCGAATGTTGTTTTGGCGCCAACGCCAACGTGCGCTACCGCTACATAAGAAGAGGACGCGTCACTTCGTTCGGGTCAGTGGTCAATGATGAGCTCGATGAATTGAATCTTGCTCGCTCAAACAGTCAGAGTTTGTTGTTTACGAATATACCGCTTGAATTTAGCGCGCCGGACAACGCCGCCAACGATGATTTTCATGGGTTGGCTTTGCTGACGCCTAGAAGGCGCAATGACAATAGTTTTACATACTCCCCCCAGCGGGGCACAAGATTCAGCCCTGGTAATGTAAATCTAACGCTGGAACCCCTGAGGGTTTGGATAGGACACAGAGCAAGGCTGGCGTTCGACCGGGGCTCCCAGATCGACATCGGGGCGGTCGTCGTCGGGTCGGACGATGACGTTGTGCCGCTGACGATCAGAACCATCCCGGCGTTGAGAGCGGCTGAGACGGTGACCTTGTCGCTGAGTGCAAGCGAAGGGCTGAGCGTCAACCCGCCGATGATTACGCTGGACGCGGCGGCGACGTCGCGGCGGGTGAACTTGACCATCCAAGAAGAGACGCCCGTCGGGTCGGTGTTCATCAGGGACGTGACGCCCGACGCCCAAAAGACCTTTCCAGAACTCAGCTCCGTGCTGGGGGTGGTGCGCCCCGAGCGCCGCGTTGCTTTCTCTTTCAACCCTTCTGAAATCACGCTGGTACGCGGCGGCGCGTCTCAGGCGGTGGAGCTGACCGCTTCGCCGCTCGGCGACGGTGAACACGTCACGCCTGTTTTCGGCTCGCTCGCGGGCATTTCGGTGACCCTGCCCGACGATTTAAAGCTGGGCAACGGGCGGGGGACGCATCCGCGGAGTTTGATGTTTGTGTTCAGCGCGAGGACGAACGCCGCCGCTTCCGTGCGCTACGGCTTTACCGACGTCGAGGACCAAGGGAGCAACACAAACGCCGATACGTTTCTTTACGGAACCGCCGCCGGCACGATGCTGAGCTGCGGCGAGGACGGGACGTTCGACTGCCCCGAGTTGACGATCAACACGGCCGGTGGGAACCGCGTGGACCTGGTATTCGCCGACCCCGCGACGGGTAATCCGTACGTAGGCGTGCCGACGTTGAGGCTAAAATCCGGCGGCCCCCGCGAGGCGGTGGAGTATCGTGTCTTTCCGACGGGCATCGGGAGTATTTGGGGCGAGCTGGACTATGACACCGATGAATTCCCGGTGGCAGCCAGAGAGCAGCAATCACCATTTTCCCACACACCAGCACCCCTCGTAATAAATTTCAGTAGAGGACAGTATCGCTACCGCTGCAGTTTTGGTCGAACTGCCGGACGAATAGGATTTTCGACCGCTCCCGCGTGGAGGTGCGCGATATGGATGGAAGCCGTCATGCGAGACCGACCGGTCAACCAGGTGTTCACTCTGCGCCACTCCCGCGCCTCGGACGTGTCTGTCAACCGGCGCGGGCAGCTGCGGGTGCAGACGTACACGTCGCTGAGGCACGATGAGTCGTTCCTTGTTTCGCCGGGAGAAAGCGTGGCGTTTACAGTGCGAACCGATCCGCCGATGGGTACGGACAGCGCGGTGGATATCACGCCGGCCGCCACTGACCCCAACGCGGCCGTGTCGGTGGGGCCGGTGCGCCTGAGCAGGCGAAGGAACCGTACGGCGGTCTCGTTGTCGGCGAACGAGGACGCGGTCGCAGGCCGGGAATACACTTTCGAATGGCAAGACCTGCCGTTTTGGCTCGAGCCCGAGTTTCCGACGTTCACGGCCAAGATTGCGTTGCCGGTCGAGTTCACGCCGTTGGCAGGTCCTCTTGAGACTTTGGTTGTGACCAAGGGGATCGCGAGTAGCGTCATCGTGAGCTTGGGCGACCGCAGATTGTCCGGCAGCGAGGAAGCGGTGATCGAGCTGAGCGCCGGCGACGGTTTTTTGATTACGCCGCCGGAGATTACCCTGACCCGGCGTATGCCGCGGGCCGAGGTCGGGGTGACCGCGCTGCCCGACGGCCCGGACTCGGGCTTCTTGACCGCGACGCCGGGGGACGGGGTCGCCGCCGACCTGACTTCGCACGGGGTTTTTCCGATACGGGTCGAGACCCCGCGAGCAATGGTGACGTTCACGTCGGGCGACTTGGCGTTCGCACCGCGCTTTCGCGATTCGGCCGAGGTGGCCCTGCGTTTGAGCGGTTACACGTTGACGGGTTTGCAGGAAGCGCGGGTGAGCTTGCGTTTCAGCCCGGGCAACAGCAATTTTCAGGTGTCGTCCGAGACGGTGACGTTCAGCCCGGGACGGCAGGAAGCGACGGTGACGGTGTCGGTTACCGATAACGTGCCGGTGTCGAACCGGCATCTGGTCGCGACGGTGGAGCACGGCGTCGAGCCGACGGGCGCGGCGCGGCTGGCGGTGCGCGTGCCCCGGGTGCGCGTGCCGGCGCTGGCGTTTTTCCGCGACGCCGCCGGCGCCGATCCCTTGGTCCAGCCTCTGGTGCTGCTCCGCGACGTCGCCGGGCCGGACGTTCACGTGGGCTTGGAGTCTTACGAGCTGGTCGGAAATCAGAACGCGGTCGTGACCTGGGGCGGCACGGCCGATTTTGCCGTCGAGGGCGACGGGGTGATGAACGCCTCGGTGACGCCGAGGTTCACTTTCAGGCCGGAGACAACGCAAGGCGCCGGAACGCGGACGGTAACCGCGCGCTTCGGCAGTTCCAACGCGCTCGAGCTGGCGGCGCCGGCGTCGTTGGTTCTCCGGGTGGAGGTGCCGCAAGCGGAACTGCGATTCAGGGACGGCGCCGGCGCCGAGCTTGACCGCTTGGTCTTTGTCAAAGGACGCGAGGAGGAGACGACGTTCTCGGCGGTGCTTGATTATTCGTTGCGAGACCGCCAGCGAGTTCACCTGCGTGCGAC
>CAZKLI010000237.1:0-3609 GCA_964553575.1 uncultured Chromatiales bacterium | reverse complement strand
AAACGAAACCCGCCCCCTTCTCATTCGCGGATACGATTGGGTTGCTCGGCTTTTTGCTGCCCCGCGGTGTTTATGGTGTCTTTGCGGCCGGGTGCGACCAATTCGGTGACGCCGATCCGTGACTGCATGGCGGATTCGATTCCGGTGGTTCTGATCAGCGGACAAGTGCCGACCGCCGCGATGGGCACCGACGCTTTTCAGGAAGCGCCGATATTCAACATCATGAGCGCGTGCGCCAAGCACGTGTTCCTGGTCAAGAAGCCCGAGTTGCTGGAAGCGACGATGCGCGCCGCGTTTGAAGTCGCCGTCACCGGCAGGCCGGGCCCCGTGGTCGTTGATATACCGAAAGACGTGCAGAACTGGGAAGGCGAGTACCGGGGTGAAGGAACCCTTGAACTGCGCGGCTACCGCATGCGCCTGAACAAGACCCTCGCCAGCCGCCTGACGCCCGAGAAGTGCCGGGACTTCTTCGACCGGCTCGGACGTTGCAGACGCCCGCTGCTGTACGTCGGCGGCGGGGTGATACACGCGGGCGCTTCCGGTCAGTTGCGCGCTTTCATCGAAAGATACCGGTTGCCGGTGGTGACCACGTTGATGGGGATCAGCGCCGCCGACACGACGAACGAGTTGAGCATGCACATGCTCGGTATGCACGGCACCGCCTACGCCAATTACGCGGTTGAGGATTGCGACGCGCTGATTGCGGTCGGTGCGCGGTTCGACGACCGCGTCGCCGGCCGTCCCGAGCTGTTCGCGCCCAACGCGCGTTGCATCATGCACGTTGACATAGACGGGGCCGAAATCGGAAAGGTCAAGGAACCTCATTGGCATCACCACGGCGACGCGGCGGTGACCTTGCAGGACCTGATGCGCAACGACGGCGGCTTCAGTCCCGACTTCGGTGAATGGGTCGAATACCTGAAGCGGATGAAAAAGGAGTACGCGCTCGATTACGACCGTGACAGCGAACTGGTTCAGCCGTACTACGTGCTCGAGGAATTGAACAAGCTGGTCTGCGGAGAGGCCGTGATTTCAACGGGCGTCGGCCAGCATCAGATGTGGGCCGCGCAGTACCTCGACTACAGGCATCCTCGCAGCTGGCTGACCTCGGGGTCCATGGGCACCATGGGGTTCGGCCTGCCCGCGGCGATCGGCGCGCAACTGGCGTGCCCCGGAAAGATGGTGATCGACATAGACGGCGACGGCAGCTTGCGCATGAACTTCGGCGAGCTCGAAACCGTGACCACTTATGATTTGCCCGTGAAGATACTGTTGCTGAACAATCACGGTGACGGCATGGTGCGCCAATGGCAGAAAACCTTCTTCAAGAACCGCTTCGTCGGCAGCGATAAATCCTTGTATCGCAAGGACTTCGTCAAGGCCGCCGTCGCCGACGGGTTTAAGTTTGCGAAACGGATTTCGCGCAAGGACGAAGTGGCTCCGGTGCTTGAGGAGTTTGTTGCGGTGCGCGAGCCGGCTTTTCTCGAGGTGATCATAGACCAGGACGCGGGCGTGTATCCGATGGTCAGCCCGGGCGCCGGTTATCGTCAGATGATTACCGGCGACTACATCAAGAAACGCCCGGAGGACCTCGGGGAAGACGAGACCGGGGGCGTGGATCCGATCAAAAGCCCGAACATGTTCTGACGCGGGTGGGCGCGGATGAAAAAAGACCGCAAACCGCCTTTGCTTGCGTATCGTGCAATGGGTACGACAATGAGGGTGTTCACGTTGCACTGGACGATCGGCTTTCGGGAAGAAGGCGACCGGGTATGAGGGCGGCGGCCCTGTTCGGCTTGTGACAAGCAATTACTCAAATGAAAGCGTCTGAACTGCTCGTCAAGTGCCTCGAGAACGAAGAGGTCGAGTACGTTTTCGGCATCCCCGGTGAAGAGAACATCGGCGTGATGGACGCGCTGCTCGACAGTGACATGCGGTTCATCACCACCCGTCACGAGCAGGGTGCGGCGTTCATGGCCGACGTCTATGGGCGGCTGACCGGCAACCCGGGCGTGTGCCTGGCGACGCTGGGCCCGGGGGCGACCAACTTGGTCACCGGGTTCGCCGACGCCAACATGGATCGTGCGCCGATCGTCGGTATCGCGGGGCAGGGGGCGACCACTCGCATGCACAAGGAAAGCCACCAGATCCTCGATTTGGTCAATTTGTTCGAGCCGATTTCGAAGTACAGCACCGGCATCAGGTCGCCCGAAGTCATTCCCGAGGTGGTGCGCAAGGCGTTCAAGGTCGCAAAGACCGAGAAACCCGGCGGCTGTTTCATCGATTTCCCGGAAAACGTCGCAAAGGCTGAAATCGCCGGGGCCGAACCGCTCGGCGTCAGGTTCCCGGAGACGCCCGAGGCGCCCGAGGCCAAGGTGCGGGAAGCCGCGGAGCTGATCGCCGCGGCGCGCTTTCCGTTGATACTTGTCGGCAACGGGGTCATACGCGACGGTTCGTGCCGGGAGCTGGTTCGTTTCGCCGAACGCATCCAAGCGCCGGTCGCCAATACCTTCATGGCGAAAGGCTGCATGCCTTTTTCGCACGAACTGAGCCTCGGCACGGTGGGCTTGCAGGCCAACGACTACGTCGCTTGCGGGTGTGCGCGCGCCGACGTCATCATCTGCGTCGGTTACGACATCGTTGAATATCATCCGTATCTTTGGCATCCCGGCAAGGACAAATGCCTTATCCACGTTGACCCGAGTCCGGCGGAGGTGGACGAACATTACATTTATAAATCCGCGGTGGTCGGCGACATCGCTTCGTCGCTCAGGCGCATCGCCGAACTCGCCGCGCCGAAGCGCGACTTGCTCAAGCGCAAGAGCCAGACCTTGTACGCGGGCACGCTTCGTGACTTCATCGTTGAGGAGCTCAACTCCGGCGCCGAAGACAAGGGGTTCCCTCTCAAGCCTCAGAAAATACTCTGGGATTTACGCCGGGTGCTCGCGCCTGAAGACGTCGTGATTTGCGACGTCGGCGCGCATAAGATGTGGCTTGCGAGAATGTACCAGGCCCGGGAACCGAACACTTGCATCATCTCCAACGGCTTCGCTTCGATGGGTATCGCCGTGCCGGGTGCGGTCGCCGCCAAGTTGGTGCATCCCGACCGCCGGGTGGTCGCGGTTACCGGCGACGCGGGATTCATGATGAACTCCCAGGAGATTGAAACCGCGCTGAGAATCGGCACGCCGATCGTCGTCCTGATTTGGCGGGACAACGAATACGGATTGATTACCTGGCATCAGATGAAGTTTTTCGGGCGCAAGAGCCACACGTCTTTCACCAATCCGGATTTCGTGAAATACGCCGAGAGTTTCGGCGCCAAAGGCTACCGGGTCGAGGCCGCCGACGAATTGGTGCCGGTTCTCGAGCGTGCGCTTGAGGACGAAGTGGCGGCGGTGATTGACTGTCCGGTCGATTATTCGGTGAACATGGAGTTCACCGACCGGATGGGACGCCTGGTTTGCCCTATATAATGACCGGCTTGCAGGCCGCTTGAACCGCGCCCGGTGCGGTTTTGACGCGGCGTTCGAGCATTGAAGAGGAAAAGTTGAAATGAATTACGCATCGATGACGGCGGGCGGTGACGCCGCCGGCGAGCAGAAAGTT
>CAZKLI010000236.1:0-4523 GCA_964553575.1 uncultured Chromatiales bacterium | reverse complement strand
GGCGAACGCCGCCGCGGCGAACAGGGTCATGAAGCGGCGTCTGATTATATGGTTCGGTCTCAGGTTGGGTTCGGTTGATTGCTCGGAGTAAAAAAAGGGCGGGTTGTCCCGCCCTTTCGTCTTTCCGGTTCGACGTGAATGAGTGCGGCGGGACTTTACAGTTTGCGCGGCAGAGGCTTCATTTCCTTCGCGGCCATCTCGAAGCCGGCTTTCTCCTGCGACGTCAGCGGAATCAGCCCTCTGTCGGCGAGGTAGCCTTCATCGCCCGACGCGTTGCTGCTGATGAACTCGGCGACGTATTCCCGGATGCCGGGGATCACGCCGACGTGCGCTTTCTTGACGTAGAAATACAGCGAACGCGACACCGGGTACGAACCGTCGGCGATCGCTTCAAACGTCGGGCGGGTGTTGTTGACCGGCGCGGCTTGAACCGAATCGGCGTTCTGGTCGAGGAAGCTGTAGCCGAACACGCCGAACGCGGCGGGGTTGGCTTTGAGCTTCTGCACGATCAGGTTGTCGTTTTCGCCGGCTTCTATGTAAGCGCCGTCTTCACGCACGGTGTGACAGAGCTTCTTGTAGGCCGTCTTGTCGGTTTTCTTCATCGCCTTGATCCAGTCGAACTTCTTGCAACCGCCTTCGAGCCCCAGCTCGGCGAACGCGTCGCGGGTGCCGGAAGTCGGCGGCGGGCCGAGGACTTCGATCTTGGCGTCGGGCAGCGAAGCGTCAATCTCTTTCCAGGTCTTGTAGGGATTGGGGACCAGTGTTTGCGACCCGTCGGGATTCGGCACGTCTTTCGCCAGCGCCAAGAAGATCTGCTTGAGGCTGACGTTCATCGTCACCGCGCCCTTTGCGTTGGCGAGAACGATTCCGTCGTAGCCGATTTTGACCTCGACAATCTCCTTGACGCCGTTTTCAACGCACATATCGATTTCTTTTTGCTTGATGCGCCGCGACGCGTTCGAGACGTCCGGCGTGTCCACGCCGAGACCTTCGCAGAACAGCTTCAATCCGCCGCCGGTGCCGGTCGATTCGATCTTCGGCGTCTTGAATCCGCTGTTGCGGCCGAAAGTTTCGGCGACCACGGTTGCAAACGGATAAACGGTCGAAGAGCCGACGATGTTGATTTGGTCACGTGCGGCGGCGTTGTTCGCCAACGCGAACGCCGCCACGGATAACGAAACGCCTGTCAGGATGGCTCGTTTCATGTTGTTGTTTCCTCCGGGAGTATGGCTCAAAGCAGGGCCGAGAGCAGGACCAAGAGCAGGACTTGGGTTTCGGCGCTTATTGTTCATCAAGAATGTGTCAGTTTGATGTCAACGGCGGTGAAATAAAACTGTCATATATCTGCAACGCAAGCGCAACATTTCCCGTCGATAATGACGCTTCCGTTTCGCGGAAGCGGGGAACGTCCGGCGCCGAGCGGTGGGCCGGAGTCAGCCCGGAATCAGCCCGGAATCAATCAGGGCATCCAACCCACGGGGGACAACTTCAATGGAAAAGTTCAATTCAGCGTCCGGCTTCGGCAAGGTGCTGCTCGCTTGCGCGCTGTTCGCCTGCACCTCGTTCGTCGCGGCACCGGCGCAGACAACGCCGGCACCAGCACCAGCACCAGCACCAGTACCGCCCGGAATCGAGCAGCGCATCGAGCGCCTCGAAAAGATGATTGACGGCTTGCAAGACGAGCTGCTCAAGACGCGCCGGGAAATGAACCGCGCGGCGGCGGAGAAAGAGAAGGGCGCCAAAGGCGTGGTCAAGACCGACGGCAAGGAGGACATCACCGTATCCACCGCCGCCGGCGGCTTCAATGTGAAGTCCGACAACGGCAATTCGTTCAGATTCGGCGGTCGTCTGCTGTTCGACTATGACTTCTTCGACGACGTATTCACCGGCAACGGCGAGAGCCAGTCCGAAGGTGAATGGCGGCGCACCCGCCTCACCGCGAGCGGCTCGGTCAAGAAAGACTGGAAGTACAAACTGACCGTCAACATAGACGACGCCGACGAAGCGGCCGACGTCAACACCGCCTACGTCGAGTACGCGGGTTTCAAGCCGCTGGCGGTCAGGGTCGGCAAGTTCAAGGAGCCGTTCTCCCTCGAACGTATGACCAGCTCGAAGTGGCTTTCGACGATCGAACGCAACATGACGCTTGATTTCCTCGGCGGCAACCTCGGCGCCGGCGAGCCGGACCTCGGCGGCGTTCAGCTGTCGGGCTATCACAAGGACATGAGCCACCTGAACTGGGCGATCGGCGTGTTTGACGACGGTTCCGAAGACGAAGACGGGCAGGACAACTACAGTGTCACCGGTCGCGTCGCGCTGGCGCCGCATTTCGGCGAGGATCACTTCCTCCATCTCGGCGCCGCGTTTTCGGTGCGTGAGATCGAAGGCCGCGTGGGATACCGTTCCCGCTTGGGAGTCCACACCGCCGACGGCGGCCGTCCGACCCTCGCCGCCGCTTGGGTTGACGACGTCGAGCAATACGGCTTGGAAACGGCTTACGTCAACGGGGCGTTCTCGCTGCAGGCCGAATACATTGACGTGACCGCCGACGGTGACACCGGACGTGCCGGTGAAGATGGCGCCCCTCTTGATGGCACGTGCACCGACGCAAACGACGACATAATCAAGTGCGGCGACATAGACTTCGACGGCTACTACCTGCAAGGCGCCTATACGCTGACCGGCGAGACCCGCAGCTACAAGACGAAAGGCGCGGTCTTCGACAAGGTCAAGCCGGGCGGCGCGATGGGCGCTTGGGAATTGGTCGCGCGCTACGAGGACGTGGACGTGGACGACGACAACGAAGACCGCAGCGTCGGCGCCGAGAAATGGATCCTCGGCGTCAACTGGTACGCGAACAACAACCTCAAGTTCATGCTCAACTACCTCGACGCGGAAGTGGATGAAGATTTGGCCGCGGACCAAAAGCTGGGGTGCCGAGAAGATTCTACAGACCCTGACGTCTGTCTGGAAACAGACGACAGCGGCGAGGCCTGGTCGTTGCGCGCGCAGTACGTGTTCTGACCCACCTCGTCTTTTCCATCTTGTAACGCCCGGCTTCGGTCGGGCGTTTTTTTGCGTTTGCCGTCCAAACGCTTGAACACCGGCTTTGGACGTCGGTCAGTGTAGGAACGCCCGTGTGCAGCGACCTGCTCTAAGGCACTAGTAATGTCACCACCCTTGCCCCGCGTTCAGGGTTTGAGCACCGGTTTCAGATGTCTGCCGGTATGGGAGCTTTTGTGCGCGGCGACCTGCTCGGGGGTGCCGGCGGCGACGATTTGACCGCCCCTGTCGCCGCCCTCGGGGCCGAGGTCAACGATCCAGTCGGCGGTCTTGATCACGTCGAGGTTGTGCTCGATGACGATCACGGTATTGCCGCCGTCGCGCAGGCGGTGCAGGACTTTCAGCAGCTGCTTGACGTCGTGGAAATGCAGGCCGGTCGTCGGTTCGTCGAGCAGATAGAGCGTCCTGCCGGTGCTGCGCTTTGACAGCTCGCGCGACAGCTTCACGCGCTGGGCTTCACCGCCCGACAACGTCGTCGCGTTCTGGCCCAGCGCGACGTAGCCGAGCCCGACGTCGATCAGCGTTTGCAGTTTGCGCCGGATCATCGGCACCGGCTTGAAGAATTCGAAGGCCTGCTCGACGGTCATGTCGAGCACCTCGTTGACGTGCTTGCCTTTGTAAAGTATCTCAAGCGTCTCACGGTTGTAACGCTTGCCGAAACACACGTCGCAGGTCACGTAGATGTCGGGCAGGAAGTGCATCTCGACCTTGGTTACGCCGTCGCCGCGGCACGCCTCGCAACGCCCGCCCTTGACGTTGAAGCTGAAGCGCCCCGGCGTGTAGCCGCGCGCGCGCGATTCGGGCACCGACGAGAACAAGTCCCTGATCGGCGTGAACAGGCCGGTGTAGGTCGCGGGGTTCGAGCGCGGCGTGCGCCCGATCGGCGACTGGTTGATGTCTATGATCTTGTCTATCTGCTCCAACCCCGTGACGTCGCGGCACGGCGCGGGCGTGTCGCCGCTTCGGTGCAATCTGCGCGCGACGTACTTGTACAGCGTCTCCTTGACCAACGTGGACTTGCCCGACCCCGACACGCCGGTGACCGCGACGAACAACCCGAGCGGAATCTCGACGTCGATGTTCTTGAGGTTGTTGCCGGTGAGCCCGATTGCGTGCAGGCAGCCTTTCGAGTTCGGCGGCGTGCGCTCGGCGGGGACCTCGATGCGGCGTTTGCCCGACAGGTATTCCCCGGTCAGCGATGCCGCGTTTCTTTCGATCTGCCGCGGCGTGCCCTGGGCGACGACGCGCCCGCCGTGCTTGCCCGCGCCGGGGCCGACGTCGATCACGTGGTCGGCGCTGCGGATCGCTTCTTCGTCGTGCTCGACGACGATGACGCTGTTGCCGAGGTTGCGCAACCGGCTCAGCGTGCCGAGCAGGCGCTTGTTGTCGCGCTGGTGCAGGCCGATCGAAGGCTCGTCGAGGATGTACATGACGCCGACCAGCCCCGAGCCGATTTGGCT
>CAZKLI010000235.1:0-4290 GCA_964553575.1 uncultured Chromatiales bacterium | reverse complement strand
TTCTCCTCCATCTCGGAAATCAGGTCCACCAGGTGACGCCTTCCTTCACCGTCGCCGGTGCGCCTTCAACCATCTCCTTGGCTTCTTTCAAGCCGAGACCGGTAATCGTGCGCACCGCCTTGATGACGGAGACCTTGTTTTCGCCGAAAGAACTCATGACGACGTCGAACGAGGTTTGCTCCTCCGCCGGCGCGGCCTCGCCGCCCGCCGCCGCCACGGGCGCCGCGACCGCCGCCGCCGACACCCCGAACTTCTCCTCCATCTCGGAAATCAGGTCCACCAGGTCCATCACCGACATATTGGAGACCGCTTCGAGAATTTGTTCTTTTGTTACTTCTGTTGCAGCCATTTTTTATCTCCTTTCTTCAGGCGCCCGCCTGTTTCTGGTCTCTCACCGCGGCGAACGTGCGCACGAACTTCGAAGGCACCGCCGACAAAGTTCTCGCGAACTTCGCGACCGGCGCTTTCATCACGCCGAGCAGCATCGCTACCGCCTCGTCGTAACTCGGCAAGGACGCAAGCCGCTTCACCGCCGAGACGTCGAGCAACTCGCCGTCCAGCGCCACCAGCTTGACTTCGACCTCCTTGCGGTCGTCGGAAAACTCCTTGAACAGCTTCGCAGCGCTCGCGGGGTCGTCCTTCGAGAACGCAAGAATCAGCGGACCGCTGAGACCGTCGCGCATGCATTCGAAACCGGTGTTCTCCAGCGCGCGCCGCGCCAGCGTGTTCTTGACCACACGCAGATAAACACCGTGCCGTCTCGCACGCTTGCGCAAATCGGTCATCTCCTCGACGTTCAAGCCGTGGTAGTGCGCGGCAATCGCCGACTGGGCGTTCGCCGCGACCTCGGCAACGTCGGAGACGATCCGTTTCTTGGCTTCGAGGTTCAGAGCCATTCGGGCATCCCGTAAAACATGAAACCGTTTCCGCCGGAACGCGTCCCGGCGGAATCGTTTTCGCTCGATACAACGCGGGCCGCGTAAAGCGGCACCGCGTCCGTGAACGATGCGTTCATGCCGGAGAGACGGTCGCACCGACCGTCACGCCGTGAATAACACACCGTCTGCGCGGGAGTGGTTTTAAACCCCGGCGCAGAAGCGGCACAAAGCCGCCCCGCCGGGATTCCCGCGGTCTTTGACAATGCCGGAGACCAGGCTCCGCCGTCAAAACTCGTTGTCATCGTTGTCATCGTTCTATTCACGCGCCGCTCACTGAAGCAAGGCGCCGGTATCGATGCGCAGACCCGGCCCCATAGTCGAGGAGACGGTGACGCTCTTGAAGTACACGCCTTTTGCCGACGCCGGTTTCGCCTTGAGCAGGTCGGCGACCAGCGCCTCGAAGTTCTCCCGCAGCTTCACCGCGTCAAAGTCCACGCGCCCGATCGAGGAGTGCACGACGCCGCCCTTGTCGGCGCGAAAACGCGCCTGCCCTGCCTTGGCGTTCTTGACCGCGACGGCAACGTTGTCGGTGACCGTGCCGGCCTTGGGGTTCGGCATCAGGCCTTTCGGCCCGAGTATCTGCCCCAGCTTGCCGACCGCCGGCATCGCGTCCGGCGACGCAATCACCACGTCAAAGGGAAAATCGCCTTTCCGCGCACGCTCGGCGAGGTCGTCCATCCCCACCGCGTCGGCGCCGGCGTCCTCGGCGGCCTGCGCCTTCTCGCCCTGGGCGAACACCGCAACGCGCACCGTCTTGCCGAGACCGTGCGGCAGATTGGACGCACCGCGCACCGTTTGGTCGCCTTTCTTCGGGTCGATGCCGAGACGCACGCTGACGTCCACCGACTCCTTGAACTTCACCTGCGGCAACTCCTTGATCAAGGCGAAAGCCTCGTCCGGCGTGTAAAGCTTGCTCTCGCCGAGACGCTCCCGCACCGCGCGCATGCGCTTGCCTTTCGTTTTCATTACAGCCCCTCGACCTCGATGCCCATGCTGCGCGCGCTGCCCGCGATGGTCTTGACGCCGGCCTCGAGCTCCACCGAGTTGAGGTCGGGCTCCTTGGCCTTGACGATCTCCTCGAGCTGCGCCCGCGTGACCTTGCCGACCTTGTTCTTGTTCGGCTCGCCGCTGCCTTTCTTGATTCCCGCGGCCTTTCTCAACAGCACCGCCGCGGGCGGCGTCTTGATCACGAAGTCGAAGCTGCGGTCTTCATAAACGGTGATCACCACCGGCATCGGCATTCCCTTCTCCAGGTCCTTGCTGCGGTCGTTGAACGCCTTGCAGAACTCGGCGATGTTCAGTCCGTGCTGGCCGAGCGCGGGGCCGATCGGCGGCGCCGGGTTTGCGCTTCCCGCGGGAACCTGCAATTTCACGTAAGTTTCTATTTTCTTCGCCACGTTTCAGCTCTCCATAAGACGCTTCAAGTCTTGGCGACCTGGCCGAACTCGAGCTCGACCGGCGTCGAACGCCCGAAAATCTGCACCGAGACCTGCAAGCGGCTTTTGTCGTAGTCAACTTCCTCGACCACCGCGCTGAAGTCGTTGAACGGCCCGTCGGTGACACGCACCACCTCGCCGGTCTCAAACAACACCTTCGGCCTCGGCTTCTCGGCGCCTTCCTTCATGCGGTTGAGGATCTCGTTCGCCTCGCGCTCGCTGATCGGCGTCGGCTTGCTCGGCGTGCCGCCGATGAACCCGCGCACCTTGGGCGCGCTCTTGACCAAATGCCAAGTCTCGTCGTCCATCTCCATCTGCACCAGCACGTAGCCGGGGAAGAACTTGCGCTTGCTCGAGCGTTTCTGCCCGGAACGCATCTCGACGACCTCCTCCATCGGCACCAGAATCTCGCCGAACTTGTCCTGCATGCCCTGGCGCTCGATGCGCTCCTTGATGCCGGTGACCACCTGTTTCTCACAGCCGGAGAACGCATATACGACGTACCAGTCCAAAGCCATCACCGCCCCCTAGCCGATCAGCCACTGCATGAACCAGCTGAGCAGGCGGTCGAGCGCCCACAGGAACACCGCAACGATCGCTACCACGATGAACACGATCAACGTGGTCTGCAAAGTCTCGTTCTTGGTCGGCCACACCATCCGGCGCAACTCGACGCGCGAAGTGGCGAGAAAGGAACTCGTGGCCTTGCCCTGAGCGGTGGTGAAGAAAATGGTCGCGGCAATCAAAAAACCGCCGACGATGCCGAGCATACGATAGAAGAACGACTCTTCGGAGAAATAGTAGAACGACACCAGCGCAACCAGCAGGATGACGCCCGCGGCTATCAGCTTCGCCTTGTCGTTCGCCGTTTGTATGCTTGCTTCTTTTGCCATCCTCAACTCCGCCGAAGCCCGTCGGCAAAGCCGCCGAATAAGCCCGTCGAGCAAGCCCGACGAACAACACCGTCAAACAAGGCGCCGAACCAAAATCCGGCAGGCCAGGAGGAACTCGAACCCCCAACCTGCGCCCTGAATTGAAATCGGGGAGACCGCTGCTCTGCCAATCCGACAGACCCGACGCCGCCCGCCGCAGGCGCCGCCTTGCCGTGAACCGCTTGTATGCTCGCTTCTTTCAACTTCTCAAACTCCGCCGGACAGCGCCGTCAAACAGGGCGCCGAATAAGCCCGTCGAGCAAGTCCGCCGGCAAAGCCGCCGAATAAGCCCGTCGAGCAAGCCCGACGAACAAAACCGCCGAACCAAAATCTGGCAGGCCAGGAGGGACTCGAACCCCCAACCTGCGGTTTTGGAGACCGCTGCTCTGCCAATTGAGCTACTGGCCTATGCGCCAAAACTTTCTTTCCCGCAGACGCCTCTTTCGCAGATGCAGGAGCGCGTTTCACTCGATGACCTTGGAGACGACGCCGGCGCCGACCGTGCGCCCGCCTTCCCGGATTGCGAAGCGAAGACCTTCTTCCATCGCAATCGGCGCAATCAACTCGACTTCCATCTTCACGTTGTCGCCCGGCATCACCATCTCAACGTCCGCCGGAAGGCTCACCGAGCCCGTCACGTCGGTCGTGCGGAAGTAAAACTGCGGGCGGTAGCCCTTGAAGAAAGGCGTATGACGACCGCCCTCCTCTTTCGACAGAACATAGACTTCCGCCTCGAACTTCGTGTGCGGCGTGATCGAACCCGGCTTGCACAACACCTGACCGCGTTCGACCTCCTCGCGCTTCGTCCCGCGCAACAGAACACCCACGTTGTCCCCCGCGCGACCCTCGTCCAGAAGCTTGCGGAACATCTCGACGCCGGTGCACGTCGTCTTCGTCGTCTCGCGGATGCCGACGATCTCGACCTCCTCGTTCACCTTCACCACGCCACGCTCGATACGACCCGTCACCACCGTGCCACGGCCC
>CAZKLI010000234.1:0-7783 GCA_964553575.1 uncultured Chromatiales bacterium | reverse complement strand
TCAAGGCCAATCAAGGCCAATCAAGGCCAATCAAGGCCAATCAAGGCCAATCAAGGCCAATCAAGGCCAATCAAGGCCAATCAAGGCCAATCAAGGCCAATCAAGGCCAATCAAGGGCATTTGTCTATGTCCTTGCGTGGTGACTTCAATGACCGTGTTGCTCGCTTCATTGCAAGCGTGCCGGTCGTTCTTTAAGCGCTGATAACAGAGGAGAAAGCGTGATGAATCTGAATTTGTTTCAGGTGCCGGTCGTTCGCACCTTGTCGTTCGTTGCTTTGTCGGCGGTTTTCTTGAGCGCATCTTTAGCGGTGGCTGAAGAAAGTGAAACCATCACGGTCATCGGCGTGACCCCGGTGGACCCCAGCGGTTTCGACCCGCGTGATTTTCCGGGTAGGATCCAAAGCGCCGACAGCGAGACGCTCGAAGCAAGCGGCGGGGTTGACGTCACCAATTATCTCAACCGCTACTTCAGCGGTGTGCACGTCAATTCAGCGCAGAACAACCCGTTGCAGGCGGACGTGTACTATCGCGGCTTCGCCGCTTCACCGTTGCTCGGTTTGCCGATGGGGCTGACGGTCTATCAGAACGGCGTGCGCCTGAACGAGCCGCTCGGCGACGCGGTCAACTGGGAGCTGGTGCCGATGGACGCGATTTCTGGCGTGACCCTGCTCGGCGGCGCCAATGCGCTGTACGGCCTGAACACGCTCGGCGGCGCGCTGGTGTTGAACATGAAGGACGGCTTTACCCACACGGGGCACTCGGTCGAGACCGAGGGTGGTTCCTACCACCGGTTCGCCGGCAACTTTGAGAGCGGCGGCAACAACGGCGAATTCGCCTATTACGTCAACGCCCAGCGCTTCTATGAGGAAGGCTGGCGCGACCTCTCGAACTCTTGGGCCGAGAATCTCTACGCCTCGCTTGACTGGCGCACAGACAAGGGCACGCTCGGGCTGAACTACGCCAGGGGGCAGTCCGATCTGACCGGCAACGGCGCGGTGCCGATTGAGCTGCTCAGCAAGGATCGCGACGCGATTTTCACCGCGCCCGATATCACCGAGAACGACGCTTATATGTGGCTCCTGAAGGGAGACTACATGGTGAACGACGAAATGCGCCTGTCGGGCAACGTCTATTACCGCGAGAACGACACCGCTTCGTTCAACGGTGACGAATTTGAAGGCGATGACGACGGCGGCGGCACTCCTCAATGTCGAAACGCCGCCGGGATGGACGAGGACTGCGACGCAGTCAACAATATCAGCAATCGCGGCCAGGAATCGGCCGGCGGCGTGCTTGAGATTGAGTTTCCCCTCGGTTGGTTCGGTTTGCAGCACAACGTCAACGCGGGCGTCGGCTACTATGAGGGCCGCAGCCGTTTCGACTCCAGAGTGCAATACGCGCTTTTCGGACCGAATCGCTCGACGCAGGAACCGGGTGCTTCCCCCGGCGGCTTCAGCATGGACCGCGCGGACAACGTTGACGTCAAGACCCAGGTCGAGAGAGCCTACGTCTATTTCGGCGACGTGATCTCGATGGACGATTGGACGTTCACGCTGTCCGGGTTTTTTCACGACAGCGAAGTTGAGTTGCGCGACCGCACCGGTAAACAGGAACAGTTGAACGGCACCCACGACTACGATCGCTTCAACTGGGGCGTCGGCGCGGTTCACCGCTGGACGCCGCAGCTCGACGTGTACGGCGGCTACAGCGAGTCGAGTCGCCTGCCGACGCCGATCGAGCTCGCGTGTAACGACGAGATTTCGTTTGTCAATGAAGACGGCGATTCGGTGGCGTGCCGGCTGCCCAACGCGTTTCTCGCCGACCCGCCGCTCGACGAGGTCGTCGCCGAGAGCTTCGAGCTCGGCGTGCGCGGGGTGATGCCGAACGACTGGCGCTGGGGTGTGGGCTTTTTCCACACCGACATCAAGGACGACGTGATATGGCAGACGACCGGTCGCACTCACGGCTTGTTCATGAACGTGGACGAGACCCGCCGCCTCGGTCTTGAGGCTTCGCTCGCCGGCGACTACAAGCGGCTGAGCTGGAGCTTGAACTACACCTATCTTGAGGCGACTTTCGAGGACGACTTCGAGGTGCAGGTCAACGAGAGCTACCCCGAGCTGCTTGAGGAAGCGGGTCTGATAGACGCGGTCGAGGACAGCGAGGGCGAAATCGAGGCGTTTGAAGACGAAGACGGAAACGAGGTTCAGTCAATTCCGGGCGTCATCAGAAGGGAAGACGATGAAGACTTCAGGACACCCGTGAGAAAAGGCGACGACGTTCCCGGCATTCCCGATCATCTGCTGAAAGCCGCGGTCGATTACGCGTTGACCGACAGGATTTCGGTCGGTCTCGACATGATCGCGGTTTCCGAGAGCCACCTGCGCGGCGACGAGTCCAACCAGTTGGACGAAGTCAGCGGCTACGCGGTGTTCAACGCGCGCGCAAACTACCGCAGCGACCGGATCGAGGCGTTCGTGCTCGTCGAAAACCTGTTTGACAAGGACTACGAAAACTTCGGTTTGGTCGGCGAAGAGCCGGACGAAGTTCTCGGCGACGCCTGCGACGATTGCGAAGACCCGCGCTTCCTCGGCCCCGGTGCGCCGACCACGGTGTGGTTCGGCCTCAAAGTGGGGTTTTAAGCAGACCCTGCACTGCCTGGGTTGTTCCTGGGTTGCGCCTGAGTTGTGTGCTTGGGTCGGCGCCCGAACGCCCCGCCGGACATTGCCGTCGAATATCGAATCTACCGGCGGCGGGGCATGCGGTTCAGGCGATAACGCCCGTGGGATTCGGCGCTTAGGTGTTTCTTATCGCACAACAGCCGCAGCTGTTGGCGTATCTTCGCTTTGACGTTGCGGTTGCCGGGATGACGCCGGCGCAGCTCGCTTTCGAAGCCATAGACGTCCTCCAGCGTGAATTCGCGTTTTCCGAGCTTGTCGATGCAGCGCATGACGTCTGACGCCCAGCGTCTTGCAGGCGTTGCTTCCTCGTGTGGACGGCTCAGGCGATAACGTCCGCGCGCTTCAAAACTTAAATATCCCTTGTCGCGCAACAGCTGCAACTGCTGGCGTATCTTCGCTTTGACGTTGCGGTTGCCGGGATGTAGCCGGCGCAGCTCACTCTCAAAACCGTAAGCGTCCTCAAGCGTGAATTCACGCTTTCCGAGTTCGTCAATGCAGTGCATTAAGTCCAATGCCCAGCGTCTTGTCGGCGTTCTTTCCTCGCGCAGGAAAAGCACCTTGCTCCACGCGGTGAGCACTTCGTCGCGCGGCGTCACCTCTTGGTTTTCAACCAGGAATATTTTTCCCGCTTGCGGAATTTTTCCCAGAAGGATATTGGAACCGACCCAGCCTGACCGGCGGGCGGCGTTGCTGAGAGGGTTTCGTTTCTCGACTATTTCCGGGACAAAAAAATGCTTCGGGACGACGAAGCAATTAAGCACGAGATGCTTCTGTGCGTCGTAATTCAAAACAAAAAGGCTTGGATGGTTGTCGCTTTCCAATCTTTCGATTTTTGTCCGATGCGCGCCGTCGGAAATTTTTTCACCGATTTTTCTTTTCGTGCTTTTCAGTTCATAGCTCTCGTTGCAGTCCCGGCAATAGAAATCCGCAACCGGCTTGTTGTTCGGGTATTTGTTCAGATCGAGATTCCCGCAGCTCGGGCAGAAAACCGACTCGCCGACCCATTGCTCGGTCATGACCCGTGCGATCTGAGAGGGGCTTTTATATTCGCCTGCAACGTGCTTTTTGAGATTGAGTCGCATGGATTGCCTGTTCTTGCGGTCTTCGTGGTACAGTTCGCGGCGTTCAACTGCAATTTTAAGTGAGGATAAACATGGCCAACGAAGGTTATCATGAGCCGATAGGGGAACTTTCAGACGACACCCGCGACATGCACCGTGCGGTGACTTCACTGATGGAAGAGCTCGAAGCCGTGGATTGGTACAACCAGCGCGTTGACGCCTGCAAAGACCCTGAGCTCAAAGCCATTCTTGCACACAACCGCGACGAAGAGAAAGAACACGCCGCGATGGTGCTCGAATGGATTCGTCGCCGTGACCCGGCGTTCGACAAGGAATTGCGGGACTACCTGTTCACCGACAAACCGATTGCGCACGGATGAAGCGCGGCTGATTGCCGGCTAAGCCTTGTTTGTATCCGGCGGTACGTAAGGCTTCGCGCAGCGCCGCCTTGTCACCGCGTCTGCGCTTATTCTTTGCCGTAGTTCACGGGCCAGCGGTCTCGTCTTGATTGCCGTTCTCTTCGCCGGGCGCCGGGTTCAGTGCGCGCACCGAGGTCTCGACCGGCTTGGTTTCGGGGATCGCTTTCCTTTCGGTGACGCCGAGCTCGGGGAATTTGCGCACGCTCGACAGCAGGTTTCTTTCCAGCGAGCCGATTGCGGCGTTGTAGGCTTCAACGCCTCTGCCCAGATGGGTTCCGATTTTCCCTATATGTTCGGCAAAGGTCGCGGAGCGTTGGTAGAGCTCCTCGCCGAGTCGCCGGATTTGCTGGGCGTTCTCCTCGAATTTCTTCTGCCGCCAGCCGTAGGCGATTGCTCTTAGCAACGAGAACAACGTCGTCGGCGACGCGAGGACCACGTGGTCGCGCAGCGCTTTTTCCAGCAAATCGGGGTCGCGTTCGAGCGCGGGAGAAAGAAACTGGTCGCCCGGCACGAACATCACGACGAAGTCGAGCGTGCCTTCGAATTGCCGTTGGTAAGATTTCGACGCCAGCTCCCTGACCCGTGCGGCGAGCTGTTGCGCGTGCCTTTCGAGACAAGCACTGCGTTCTTCTTCGCCGTCGGCTTCAAGCGAGGCGAGATACGCGTCGAGCGGGGTCTTGGCGTCAACGACAACCCGGCGTTCGTTCGGCAGGTGCACGACCATGTCGGGCCGCAGCCGGCTGTCCGGGTCGTCGGTGCGCGCTTGTTCCTCGAAGTCGCAATGCTCGATCATTCCGGCGAGCTCAGCCGCGTTGCGCAGCGTCATTTCCCCCCAGCGCCCGCGCACCTGCGGCCTTTTCAGGGCTTGCACCAGCCGGCCGGTTTCGGTCTGCAATTGCTGCTGGCCGCGCGAGACCTGTTCAAGTTGTTCTCTCAGCGAGCCTTGGTCCTGCTTGCGTTCCTTCTCGATTTCCCGGATCTGCTGCTCGGTTTTGTTCAGCGCCTCCTTGAGCGGCTTGACGAGGTTTTCGACCGCTTCCCGCCCCTGCCGCGCGTCGCTTTGCGATTGCTCGCGCAAGTGCTTGGAGGCTTCGAGAAACGTCTTGTTGACGCCTTTCAACACCTCCGCCGACAGTTCAGCCGACAGCGTCTTGAGTTGTTCATCGCCCGCGCTTCCCGCGCTTCGCTCGGAGGTTTGCCTCTTGTGCCAGAGATAGACGGCGACGGCGCCGAAGACGATTCCGGCGGCCAGCAACAAGACGGCGTTGATTTCCATCGTTTCAGTCCGCCGCCGCGACGTTTGCTTCCTTCGCCGGGCTCACCGCCCCGTCCGGCTTGTCGATCCACGACAGGATTTCGCTTAGCTCGCCCAATACGCCGTCGCAACCCCAGCCCGCAAATTTGCCATCCTGGGTGTCATCTTGGGCGTCGTAGTCCTGTACGTCGTAACCATGAGTGACGATCAGCACCGGCATTCCCGCCGCCCTCGACGCTTCGACGTCGCGCTTGCTGTCGCCGACGTACAGGCAACGCGACGGTTCGATCGCCAGCTTTTCGGCGGCAAGCAACAACGGGTCGGGCGCCGGCTTTTTGTGCGCCGCCACGTCGCCGCAAATCAGGACGTGCATCTCGCGCCCCAAGCCGAGCGCTTCGACGATCGGCGCGGCGAAACGTTCGTTCTTGTTGGTTACAACGCCCCACGCGACGCCGCGCCGGGTCAGTCCCCGCAGGGTTTCCTCGGCGCCGGGAAACAGCCGCGTCTTGTTGCACAGCCGTTGCGCGTAAAGCGTCTCGAAGCGTTTTATCAGCCGTTCCTCTTCGGCGGGGGGCAGTTCGCCGAAGCCGCAGGCGACCAGTCCGCGGCCGCCGTACGAGACCTGTGCGCGTATCTTCCCGAGCGCGAGCGGCGTGCGGCCTTCTTCTTCGAGCAGACGGTTCAGCGCGTCGCCGAGGTCGGGCGCGGTGTCGGCCAGCGTGCCGTCAAGGTCAAACAGTACGGCCGACGCGTTCACGGGTGCTTCCTGAAATGTGCGAGGTAGTTGACGCTGACGTCGCGCCCGAGTTCATAAGTGCGCGACAAGGGATGGTAGGTCAACCCCGTCAGGTCGTGCAACTCGAGCCCGGCGCGTCGCGCGGCGCGAGCGAGTTCCGAAGGCTTGATCAGTTTGGCGTAGTCGTGCGTCCCTTTGGGCAGCAGGCGCAGGACGTACTCGGCCCCGACGATTGCGAGAAGATACGCCTTGAGGTTGCGGTTGATCGTCGAGAAGAACACGTCGCCGCCCGCCGTGGTCAACGCGGCGCACGCGGCGACGGTCGCCGCCGGGTCGGGGACGTGCTCGAGCATCTCAAGGCAGGTGACGACGTCGTATTCGCCCGCCTGCTCGGCGGCGAGCGCTTCGGGCGTGCACGCCAGATAGTTCACGTCAAGCCTCGATTCTTTCGCGTGTGCGCGGGCGACGTCCACGGCGGTCTCGCCGAGGTCTATGCCGGTCACCCGCGCACCGCGGCGGGTCATCTCCTCGCACAGCAACCCGCCGCCGCAGCCGACGTCGAGCAGGCGTCTGCCGGCGATCGCCGCGTGCTCCTCGACGTAGCCGGCGCGCAGGGGGTTGATGTCGTGCAGCGGCTTGAAGTCGCCGTCCGGGTCCCACCAACGGTGGGCGGCGGTTTCGAATTTGCGCAGTTCCCGACCGGAAAAGTTGTGCCGCGGCGTATCCATCGGCGGATTATAGAGGACGCTTGAGACGCCGCGGGCGCCGGCGGTCTCAGACGGTTTCAGGAGACGACTTGGAGGCGCGTGCGCCGCGTCCGATTGCCCATCGATAACACTTTGGGGTGACGTTTCAGGCGTGCGAAACGCGCACGCCGCGACCGCGCGTGGCATCTCAGCTTCCGGCAGCTTCCGCCAGCTTCCGGCGGGGATTTTGAGGGGTCTGAGACGGCAAAAAGAGGGCGCCCTGTGGTAGAATTGAAAGCGATTTTTCAGGCCGCTGAAACAGGGTTCAAGTTCCTTTATTCAGGGGTTTTTACAGCTTATTTCCCGGAGCCGGGAGAAATATTTCCGACGCCCGAAAGGAGGGGCCGCAGTGGCGGATTTTGCCCGTGAAGTGATTTCGGTCACGCTCGAAGACGAGATGCGCAAGTCGTATCTCGACTACGCGATGAGCGTGATCGTCGGGCGTGCGTTGCCGGATATCCGCGACGGTCTCAAGCCGGTCCACCGGCGCGTGTTGTTCGCGATGTCGGGCCTCGGCAACGACTACAACAAGCCCTACAAGAAGTCGGCGCGCGTCGTCGGTGAGGTGATCGGTAAGTACCACCCGCACGGCGAGAGCGCGGTGTACGACGCGATCGTGCGCATGGCGCAGCCGTTTTCCCTGCGTTACATGCTGGTTGACGGGCAGGGCAACTTCGGTTCGATAGACGGCGACGCCCCCGCTGCGATGCGTTACACCGAAGTCCGCATGACCCGAGTCGCGCACGACTTGCTGAGCGACCTCGACAAAGAGACGGTTGACTTCGTCCCGAACTACGACAACTCTGAAAAAGAGCCGACGGTGCTGCCGACGCGCGTGCCGAATTTGCTGGTCAACGGTTCGTCGGGCATCGCGGTCGGCATGGC
>CAZKLI010000233.1:0-3503 GCA_964553575.1 uncultured Chromatiales bacterium | reverse complement strand
ACGTCGCCGACGAACTCGCCAAGCTGCAGGATAAAGTCCCGCCGTTTTCGAGCGACGCGGCGAAACAGGCGGTAATCGCCGCTTTGGGCGCACCGATCGACGAGGTCTTTTTACGTTTCGAGGATGAACCGCTGGCGTCGGCCTCGATTGCGCAAGTGCACTCGGCGACGCTCAAGGACGGCAGCGACGTCGTGGTCAAAGTACTGCGTCCCGACGTTGAGAAACAAGTGCGCCGCGACGTCGGTCTGCTTTACTTGGCCGCCCGCGCGGCTGAACGATGGTGGCCCGACGGGCGCAGGCTGCATCCGGTCGAGGTGGTCGAGCACTACGAAAAAATCGTCACCGACGAACTCGACCTGATGCGTGAAGCGGCGAACGCGAGCCAACTGCGGCGCAACTTTGAAGACTCGGACCTTTTGTACGTGCCGAAAGTCCATTGGCGGTACTGCCGCGGAAACGTCATGACGATCGAACGCGTCTACGGCATACCGATCAGCGACGTCGAAACCCTCAAACTCAAGGGCGTCAACCTGAGGAAGCTGTCGGAACACGGGGTGGAAATCTTCTTCACCCAGGTGTTTGAACACAATTTTTTTCACGCCGACATGCACCCCGGGAACATATTCGTATCGCCGGAAAACCCGCAATCACCGAAGTATCTCGGCGTTGACTTCGGAATCGTCGGCAGCCTGTCGCCCTCCGATCAAACCTACCTGGCCGAAAACTTCCTGGCTTTCTTTCAACGCGACTACGCGCGAGTCGCCGAATTGCACGTCGAATCCGGCTGGGTGCCGAAAGACACCCGCCCCGACGAGTTCGAGGCCGCGATCCGCACCGTTTGCGAGCCGGTGTTCCAGAGACCCCTGCACGAAATCTCTTTCGGGCATTTTCTGATCCATTTATTCCAAACCGCCCGCCGTTTCAACATGGAGATACAGCCGCAGCTGATCTTGCTGCAGAAAACCCTGCTCAACGTCGAAGGGCTCGGCCGGCAACTGTATCCGGACCTCGACCTGTGGAAGACGGCGAAACCTTTTCTGGAAAGATGGGCGGCGCGGCGCAAAGGGCCGCGCACCGTCGTCGAGCACCTGCGCCGCGAGCTGCCGACAATGCTGAAAACCCTGCCGGAACTGCCGCGGCTGGCGCATCGGGCGCTGAGCGCCGCGGCGAAATCCGACCAAGCGGCACAAGCGCGAAACAACGCCCTGCGGCTGGAAATCCGCCGCGTGCAACGCAACGTCGCGATGATGATATTGGCGGCCGCGGCCGCGGCGGTTGCAACCGCCGTGCTGCTGCTGCGGTGACCCCGCGCCGCCCGGCACGACAAACCCGGCGTGGACGCATCGCTGATACTCGACTCCTTGAACAAGGAGCAACGCGAAGCGGTGGCCGCACCCGCCGGGCACGCATTGGTGCTCGCCGGCGCCGGCAGCGGCAAAACCCGGGTGTTGACCCACCGCATCGCTTGGCTGTGCGGAGTCGAGGGCGTTTCTCCCTACGCCGTCGTCGCGGTTACCTTCACCAATAAAGCGGCTCAAGAAATGCGCGCGCGCGTCGAAACCTTGCTCGGGATGCCGACACAAGGATTGTGGATCGGCACTTTCCACGGCTTGTGTCACCGCTTCCTGCGCCTGCACTGGCGGGAGGCCGGACTGACGCAGACTTTTCAGGTGCTGGACGCCGAAGACCAAAGGCGCCTGGTCAAGCGCGTGACGCTGGGTCTCAATATAGACCCGGCCAACTGGCCGGCGAAAGAATCGCAATGGTTCATCAACGCGCGCAAGGAGGAAGGCGTGCGCCCCGGCGCCGTTCAGGCCGACGACTTCGCGGCGCGGCGGCTGCTCCGCATTTACGAGGCTTACGAAGAAAATTGCCGCCGAGCGGGGCTGGTTGACTTCACCGAACTGCTGCTGCGCACCACCGAACTGTTACGCGACGACAAGACCCTGCAGCAACGTTACCACGAGCGTTTCCGCTGCATCTTGGTGGATGAGTTTCAGGACACCAACGCGCTTCAGTACGCGTGGATGAGGTTGCTCGCGGGCGCCGAAACGCCGGTGTTCGCCGTCGGCGACGACGACCAATCGATTTACGGCTGGCGCGGTGCGCGCGTGGAAAACATACTCGATTTCAGCAAACACTTTCCGAATGTGACCGTCTATCGGCTGGAAAGAAATTACCGCTCGACCTCGACCATATTGTCCGCGGCGAACGCGTTAATCGAAAACAACCGGGGAAGATTGGGCAAGAACTTGTGGACCGACCGGGCGGGCGGCGACCCGATTTTATTGTTTGAGGCTTTGAACGAGCAGGACGAAGCGCAATTCGCCGCGAACGCGATCGAATCGTGGAGCAAGCGAGGCGGCGCCGGCAACGAAGCCGCGGTGCTGTACCGTTCCAACGCGCAATCGCGCGCCGTCGAAGAAGCGCTGGTGACACGGGGCATTCCCTACCGGGTTTACGGCGGGCTGCGCTTCTTCGAAAGAGCGGTGATCAAAGACGCCCTGGCTTATCTCAGGATTGCCGCAAACCCCGAAGACGACCAGTCGTATGAACGCGTCGTCAACACGCCCCCTCGCGGCATCGGCGAACGCACGCTCGAACGAATCCGGGACGCCGCGCGGAGCAAAGGCGTCAGTCTGTGGGACGCCGGAAACACGCTGTTGGAGGCCCGCTCGCTGCCCGCTCGTGCAAACGACGCACTTGCGCAATTTTACGGGTCGGTGAATGAAATAAAGCAGGCGGAGACCCCCGGACTGCGCGAAACCGCCGAGCACGCGGTCGCCCTGAGCGGACTGCTCGGACACTATCGCCGGCGCGACGACGAGAAAAGCCGCTCCAACGTGGAAAACCTGGAAGAGTTCGTCGCCGCGGCCGGTGAGTTCGAACAAAACTGGATCGCCGAAGAAGGCGTGACGCCGCTCGACGCTTTTTTGACCCACACCGCGCTTGAGGCCGGCGAGCGTCAAGCGGGGGCAGATGAAAAATGCGTGCAGTTAATGACGCTGCACGCGGCGAAAGGCCTTGAATTCCCCTTGGTGCTGATAATCGGCATGGAAGAGGGATTGTTTCCCCACGCAAGCTCGCTGGAAAGAATCGAACAACTCGAAGAAGAACGCAGGCTCTGCTACGTCGGCGTCACCCGGGCGCAAAAGCAGTTGATCATGAGCTGGGCGGTAATCCGCAGGCGTTATAAGGAAAAGGTCCAGAACCGCCTGTCCCGATTCGTCGGCGAGATCCCGCCGAAGCTGATCGAAGAGGTGCGCCCCCGCTTGCACGCCCGCACGCCGGTCGCAGCGCAACGAAGCGGAGCGGACGGTCAAGGAGAAATCGCCGTCGGAAGCAACGTCGAGCACCGCAAGTTCGGCAAGGGCGTGGTCCTCGACTACGAAGGCTCGGGGCTCTCGGCGCGCGCTCAAGTGCGCTTCGAATACGCGGGCGTCAAATGGCTGGTGCTCGCTTATGCTAATCTAAAAATACTCGGTTCGGACCCGGGTTGACGC
>CAZKLI010000232.1:0-4480 GCA_964553575.1 uncultured Chromatiales bacterium | reverse complement strand
GACGTTGAGGTGCCGGCTTTTGGGAGCGGGGCCGCCGGACGCGAGCGTCAAATTAATCGGAAGTTGCATCGTCAATTTTCCTGCATGGTTCCTGAATGAAACTGATTAGCTGCCGTTACCGGGACGAAGCCCACATCGGTGTTCTTGACGGCGACCGCGTCGCGTTGCCGGCGCTTTCGCCCGAATGGGACAACCGCTTTCCGGACATGCTGTCGCTGATCGACTCGGGTGCCGCCGGCTTGCAGGCGTTCGCCGATTTTATCGCCGCCGCCGGTGAAAGCGTCACCGTCGCCCTCGCCGACGTGCATCTGAGCGCGCCGATTCCGCGTCCGCGGCAGAACGTGATTTGCATGGGGTGGAACTACGACGATCATCTGCAAGAAACCAAGAAGAGCGACGCCGGCGACGACCGGCCGAAGCATCCGATCGTGTTCACCAAAGCGGCGTCGTGCGTCGTCGGGCCGTTCGACGACGTGCCTCACGATCCGGAGATTTCCGACAAGGTGGATTGGGAAGTCGAGCTCGGCGTCGTCATCGGACGCGGCGGGCACAAGGTGGACGCCGCCGCCGCGCTCGACCACGTGTTCGGCTACGTGGTCATCAACGACGTCACCGCGCGCGACCTGCAGAAACGCCACAAGCAGTTTTACCTCGGCAAGAGCCTGCCGGGCGCGTGCCCGATGGGGCCGGCGATAGTCACCGCCGACGAGATACCCGACCCGCAGGCGTTGCGCCTTGAATGCCGGGTCAACGGCGAGACCAAGCAGGACGCCTCGACCGCGTCGCAGATCTTCGACGTCGCGACGGTGATTTCATGCGTGTCGAGAAGCCCCGGCATCGAGCCCGGCGACGTCATCGCGACCGGCACCCCGAGCGGCGTCGGTTACGTGCGCAACCCGCCCGAGTACCTCCGCCCCGGCGACGTCGTCGAATGCGAAGTCGAGAAGATCGGCTGCATCAGGAACCGGATTGTTGCGGCGAAAGGGTAAGCGGGACGATTTCTGTTCTTGCGTTGGAAGGGAAGTGCGGCGAAGCATCAAGCAAGTTACGTGAAGTGAACGTTCTGGGGAGCGGGAACGTGTTTTTTCAAAGCGGCAGGTTTGAACTTGCCGTTGCAGCAGAAGCACCCTACCGGCGCTGCTTTATCGGTCGCCCAACGATTCCAGACGAGTCAGCCATTCATCAAACCGCGGGCATTCGGTGCGGATTTTTTTCAGCCCTATTTTTTCGGCGAGCTGGGGCCCATCGTGCCTTTTCCGATACCGAGGTATCAACCCGAGAATTCGTTTGCTCGGCGCAGTGTTCTTATCGTCGTTGATGTCTTCCGGAGTGGGGAATTGATTGCGGATTGCGCGCAGCTTTTCCACCGACTCTTTTGGCATTTCAGGTGAAAGATCTTTGAAAGTGCTGACGTCTGAAAACAGCAGACTCTCGAATTCGTGTCGCTGGACGTAAGGAAACACCTTTGATTGGTTCCAGTCGCGGCTTATGTTCCGCCTGATCTCCTGGTTTATGCGTTGCTGCAACTCGTCGGGGGTTGTGTCTTCTTTGTTGCGAAACCCGTAAAAGTCAACCAGCGAGGTCACGAAGTCGAACGACCAATAGAGTTCGGCCATATTCCTTGCAAGCTTGGGCAGTGTGACGTCTCCGCCGTCTTTCAACAGAATGGGGTACGCTTCAATTCCTCTCGGACGCAGGTGACTGCTAAGAACCAGTTCGATAAATTCTATTTCGGTGAGGCCTTCGGTTGAAACAGCCAGACGTATCAAGGATTTCCTCCCATAAGATTTCTCAGCCAAAGGTCTCCGGGGGTGTGGTCGTTTTCAAGAAATCGTCGGTATTTATCCGGGTCAAATCTCTGAAGCGTGGTTCGACCGTCCTGCAAGTCCGATACGATGATCTGGTCGTGCTCGAATGTATCCATGAGCAAGGGGGACTGGGTGGAGACAATGACTTGGTGGTCCACGGAAAGCGACTGGATCATGCTCCCCACCAAGTCCACCGCGTATGGGTGCAGACCGAGCGCCGGTTTATCCAGCAGGATGATGTTCGGCAACGTCTTCGCCGGCAGGTAAAGAAGGGTAATCAGAACAAAAAAACGCAATGAGGCGCCGGAAGCCAGGTGTGCGCCGAAAATCTTGTCGGTTCCGTGGGCTTTCCACCCCAGGGAAACTTTTCCGTGATTCTCCTCAAGGACAAAGCGGTCGAAACCCGGCAGTATTCTCTTAGTATGCCAACAAATCAGGTCGAACCACTTGGCGTCTTGATGTTCCAATCGGTACAGCACCGCCGCAAGATTGCTTCCATCAGGCCGAAGATGATTGCAGTCGCTTACGTCGCATTGCCGCCTGAGAGGCGAGCCGTCGGACGTGTCGTGAAATCGAAAGACTGTGCAGTCGCCCAGCAGGTTCACGATGGTTTTGGCGGCAGCGAGGTCTTCGTCGTGCGGCCATATCGGTTGCACGGCTTCTTGAAGCATAAGCCTTGCCGGCTGGCCCTCAGCGTTCGCCGTCGCGCGGGAATCGGCGTCGCCCGGCCGCTCGGATTGCGCCATCTCGACGATTTTGGCTTCTTGATGCCCCTTGCCTAAGTCATGCCAGTCTGCTTCGGCCGGACGTCCGTCGGGGACGAATCGCAATGCCTCCTGGCTGAAGACGAGGCGGTCGGGCTGGGCGTGGGCGAGGGTGAACCGGTAGTCGCTTCGACCTCGGTCGGTGCTTATGTGAATCTCGGCTTCTATCTGCTGAGTTGTTTTGCTACCGCCGAACAGCTGGTCGTCGGCGCCGCCCTGCGTCGCAACAAAATCTCCGAGCCGGCGGTCTTTGAGCATCCAGCCGAGCATCTCGAAGAAGCGGATGAAGTTGGATTTGCCCGACCCGTTGGCGCCGATCAGAACGACGGCTTGGGGCAATTCCTCGATATGGACGTCGGCAAGCGACCTGAAGCCGCGAATGCTGACCGATTCAATCTTTGCCGGAATCATCCGTTGCTCTCCATTGGGTTTAGTTCGTTGAACCTATTTTATGTCAACCTGACGGCGTGTTGCCGGCTTTCAGCAACATAACGTCCGAAAATCGGTCGCACGATTTACCAGTACCTCTCGACCGTGACGTGTCCGGGCGTGCGGCGGCGGTTTTTGCTGAGTCCTTTGGCTTCAAGAACGGCGGTCGAATCCTTGACCATGTCGGGGTTGCCGCAAATCATCATCTGCGAGTCTTGGCTGAACGGCATCGCGGCGCGTTCTTCGAGCGAGCCGTCTCCGATCGCCGCGGGAATCCTGCCGCGCATCGCAAAATCAACCTGCTCGCGGCTGACGAACGGAATCATCACGAAGCGGTCTGGGTGCGCTTGCTCGATTTGCGCGATGACGTTGCGGTAGGACAGGTCTTCGGCGCGGCGTACGGCGTGCACCAGCGCGACCCGCTCGAAACGCCGCCACGGTTCGTCGGTCTTGAGAATCGACAGAAACGGGCCGAGCGCGGTGCCCGTCGCCAGCAGCCACAGATACTTTCCTTCGGGCACTTCGTCGAGCACCAGGAACCCCGAACCCTTGTTTGACACCCACACCTTGTCGCCATGCTTGAGTTCGGCGAGCAGCGGTGACAACGGCCCGCCGGGCACGATCGACGAATAGAACTCCAAGGCAGTCTCGTGGGGCGCGTTGACGAAGGAGTACGGTCGGGCGACGCGTTCGCCGTTCACGTCGAGCGCGAGCTTTCCGAACTGTCCCGCCGTGAACGGCGCGATTTTCGCCTCTATGCGCAACGAGTGAAGATGCTCGGTCCAGTGTTTGTTTTCAAGGACGCGGCCTTCAACGAAGTTTGATTCGATCATGCTGTTTGCCGGGCTGATGTTCCAAAAGGGATAGACGGGCTCTCGCGTTGAGAAGCGCCGTCGAAGCCGTTCATTATCCCGCTTTTGCCGCCGGGGTGTGCAAGGCGTGCGCAAGGCGGCGGAAAAGTTTTGTCGAGCGTGACGTCTGACGCCTAAGTCACGGGTTAAAATAGCGGGCTTGGTGCGTATAATCGCCTACCGCTTGATATTCCCCACAAAAAAAGCATCCAGTTTTTCTGCATCACTGACTTTACATAATGACTGCCGAGTCTGAAAACGCCGCTGCGGCGGTTGCTGCAAGCAAGCTGCCTCAATTTGAAGACCATTCCCGCCAGCAGGTCAAGTACACGACCTGTTACATGTGCGCGTGCCGCTGCGGGATTCAGGTGACGGTCGAAGACAATAAGATCCGTTTCATTCAGGGCAACCGAAGACACCCGGTCAATCAAGGCGTGCTTTGCGCCAAAGGCAACGCCGGCATCATGAAGCAGGAGTCGCCGGCGAAGTTGAGCAAGCCCCTGCTGAGAAAGCCGCAAAGCGAACGCGGTGAAGGCCAGTTCGCTTTGCGGCTTTCTCAGCAGGGGCTTGCTCAACTTCGCCGGCGACTCCTGCTTCATGATGCCGGCGTTGCCTTTGGCGCAAAGCA
>CAZKLI010000231.1:0-2073 GCA_964553575.1 uncultured Chromatiales bacterium | reverse complement strand
GCCCCGGCTGAAGCCATGCTATTATTTCGGGATACTTAAAGCAATAACTGCTTGATTTATGGAGGAAGGCACCATGAGATTTGCCGTCGCACGTCGCAGATTTTTGGCTTCGGTCGCCGCTACGGGAGCGACACTCGCTTTCGCCCGCACGTCGCTCGCAAACAACCATAACAAGAACGAGCCTCCCGCGTGGGACGCCATCCGCGAGCATCTTTTCCAGGACAAGGAAATTCTTCCCGGCGACGGCGTCGTCAAAATCATCGCACCGGTGCGTCCGCCGAACGGCGGCGACGTTACGGTGAAAATCGCGGCGGCGTTTCCCCAGACGCCCGAACGGTTCCTGAAGAAGCACCACCTCGTCGTGGATGAGAACCCCTCTCCGGTTGCGAGCACGTTCACGCTCACGCCGGAAAGCGGCGTCGCCGACGTCAACACCCGCATCCGCGTGAACGCTTACAGCGACGTGCGCGTGATTTCGGAAGCCAACGACGGCCGCTTGTACATGGATTCGATTTTCGTCAAAGCCTCAGGCGGCTGTTCGGCGCCGCCGACGAACACCGACCCGCTGGCGAAGCTGGCGATGGGCAAGACCACACTGCTGAACGAAGGGAAAGCCCCGAGCGGCGCGCACAAGTTCCATCTTTCGGTGCGGCACCCGAGTTACTCGGGCTTGCAGAAAGACCAGATTACCCTGCTCTACATCCCGCCCCATTACATCGCGGACGTCGAGGTCAAGAACCGCGGCGGCGACTTGATTTTCGCGGCCAGGGGCGACATCTCTTTCAGCGAAAACCCGAGTTTCGGCTTTCACTACGTCCCTCGCGAAAACAACGACCTGCTGTCGGTCAAGATAGTGGACTCGCGCAAGAAAGTCTTTGAATCGGAATGGCCGGTTTCATCGGCGTAAGCTGACCTCGGCAAGCTAATCTCGGCAAACCCGGAGCAGAACCTTGAATTCCGCCGCGTTGCTTCAGGAGACCATCACCGCCCTGGTGCTGTACGTCCAGGCGACGCTGGGCGTCACCGGCGCGATCCCCGCCCCCGAAGTCAAATTCCTGCCGCAGGAGGAAATAGCGATGCGCGCCTGCGGCGAACGTTGCAGCAACGTTGAGGGGTGGTTCTCATACCGGGACAACGTCGTCTATATGAGGCTCGACAGCGACGTCTTGGGAAACATGTACGACCGCGGCATCCTGCTGCACGAGCTCGTGCATCACGTCCAGCATCACCTCGACTCGCCGCGCCTGCACAACGACTGCGCGACGTGGAAAGCACGCGAGAAGCAGGCGTACGGCGTTCAGTACGACTGGCTGTACCGCAACCGGATACCGGTAAGAACACAGACGTTCAATCCGCTGCTGGTCGGCTTCAGCAACTTGGATTGCACTGACGCCGGCAGCGTCGTCTCCTCGAACGTTACCGTCGAGTAACCCCGCCAAACGCTCCACCGAGGCGGCTGAAAACGCCGCCTAAAGCACGATAAAGAAAGGACGCGTCAGCGGTCGGCTTCGCCGTCGCTTTCAAGAAAAGCCGCGACGTCGCGTCCGAGAGCGAAGAACTTCTGCTCCATCAACACCGGTTGCTCGCACAGGTGACCGACCAAATCCTCGCGTTCTTCGAACACGCGCACGTCCCACTTCTGGCGCGTCTCGAGGTCTTCGAGCGCTTCCGCGTCGGGTTCGGCGGCGGCTTTCAATTCCTCGATCTTCCTGGCTTGAGCCTCTATGCGGCTGATCATCATCTGCTGACGCGCGCTGAAGCGTGCAATGCCTTCGATGATACGGTCGCGCTTGCGATTGATTAATTCATCGAGCGCGGTCACCAGCAGGCTCGCGGTCGCTTGCAAATCTTCTTTCTTATCTTTCCCCTTATCTTTCCCCTGGGCTTCGAGAAACTGGGCTTCGAGAAACGCGCGAACTTTCGCGCGCGCTTCCTCAAGCGGCATCGCGCGCTCGGTGACGGCGTCGGCCAAGTTCCTGACCTGAGGCGCTTCTTCCCAGTCAACGTCCTCAAGCAATTCGTGCGACCAAAACGCACCGGCCGAAACCGCAGGTTGATAACGCTGAACGCACG
>CAZKLI010000230.1:0-1927 GCA_964553575.1 uncultured Chromatiales bacterium | reverse complement strand
GCGCGAACAAGCTGTCATGCTTAGCCTTGCTCCCCGGATGCAGGCGGTAGCGGATGGTCTTATGTTCTTTCATCTGCTCAAGGGACTATTGTATATAATTCCCAAAAGTCTCATCGCCCCTTGACCAGCGTCTCTTTCGCCTGGTTGATTTTTGCCGCTAGGTAGGAGGAGCCGCCGCGATCGGGGTGCATCTTCTGCATCAGGCGCTTGTGGGCGCGGACGACGTCTTCACGCGTGGCTCCGTCTTTCAAGCCGAGCACGCTCAGCGCTTCGTCGCGGGTCATCGCGCCGCCGGTTGTGTTCCCAGTTGTATCCCCGGGTGCGCCGCCGCGCGCGCGGCTTCTCAACGCGATGTAACTTTGCAGCAGCAAGGCGCTTTTGGCGTCGCGCCCGCGCAATGTTTCGCGCAGTTTTTCCAGCTCGGCGAGGCTCAGGGACGACAGGCGGCGTCCGCGGTATTCGCCTTGCAGCACTTCGCCGTCGAGCGTTCCGAGGCCGGGGTTGATTTCAACGCGCAGCCACGCGCTTTCAAAGCGCGCGTTTCCGCGCTTGCCGTAGCCGGCGCGGCTGAGAAACCCGCTGAGCAAAGGAAAGTAGCGGAACAGCACGAACAACTTCTTCGCGACGATCGGCAGCGCGCCTGCAATCGCCGCGCCGAGCGCCGCCAACCAATGCAGTTTGCCGAACAACGCGAGACCCGCGACGACCGCGGCCGTGATATAAAGAGCCCCTCTGAGGCGCGCCGGGCCGGTTTGCTTGAACCATAAGCGCACCAGCAACACAAGCACTATGATTGCCGCGAGAATCAGCAGCTGTCTCACGATATTTGCTCCCGGCGGGTTGACTTAACACAATTATATCCATCCCCTGTATCCGTCCGCTTTGTTCAGTTCGGCCAAATCGCCCCCGAGTCCGGCGTGCATCCGCCGCGCCGGTTTCGTGGCCGGCTTTTTCCTCGTTCTTTCGAGCGGCTGCGCCGTAGTGCCGCCGGGCGAGACCGCGGGCGGGATTACGGGCGAGATTGCGTTCGCCGGCGACTCGGCGCCGGTGCACGGCAATCTTTATCTGCCGCCGGGCGCGGGACCTCATCCGGTCGTGATTGACCTGCACGGCTGCAACGGCGTTTGGGAGGCGCGCAACCGCGTATGGCTGCCGCTGTTCCTCGACGCGGGCTTTGCGGTGTTTCAGGTGGACAGCCTGACGCGGCGGGGCGTCACCAACATCTGCGGCGACGTGTTTCGCGTCGCGCCGATGACGCGCAGCATCGACGCCGCAAACGCCTTGCGCTGGATTATGCGCGACGGTCGTTTCCGTCGCGACGGCGTGTTTCTGGTCGGCATGTCGCACGGCGCGACGACCTCCTTGCTCACGCAGCTCAGCCGGAATTCGGTTTTTTCCGGCCTCAGGGGCGTCGTCGCCTTTTACCCTTATTGTTACGACGCGTTGCCGGTCTTGAACGCCGACCTGCTGGTGCTGGTCGGCGAGCGCGACGACTGGACGCCCGCCGACCGCTGCCGCGAGATGCGCATCGGCGACCGCGCCGGGCACACTTACGAGCTCGTGGTGTACCCCGGGGCGTACCACAGTTTCGATGTGCCCGGGCGGGATTCGGTTTATTTCGGCCACCGCGTCGGCTACAACAAGGCCGCGGCCGAGGACAGCGTCCGGCGCGTGATGCGTTTTCTGAAAGAGCGGATATGAAGCGGACACGCAAGTCGATGCGAGAGGGATGCGAGGGCAACGCGAGGACGGCGCACCTCGCCCCTCCTGGCCGGTCCTGGGACGAGGTTCGAGTAAAATCAAATACATGAACGCGATAACCGACAAATTAGGCCGGCGCATACACGATCTCAGGATATCGGTGACCGACCGCTGCAACTTCCGGTGCACTTACTGTATGCCGAAAGAGACGTTCAACTCGGAGTAC
>CAZKLI010000229.1:0-8004 GCA_964553575.1 uncultured Chromatiales bacterium | reverse complement strand
ATACCCGCCTTCGCCGCGGGCGCCTTCGGTGACCAAGCAGCCTGCGCCGTAGATGCCGGTCGGGTGGAACTGGACGAATTCCATGTCCTGCAAATGCAAGCCGGCGCGCAGCACCATCGCGTTACCGTCGCCGGTGCAGGTGTGCGCCGATGTGCACGAGAAGTAAGTGCGTCCGTAGCCGCCGGTCGCGATCACCGTCATTTTCGCGCGGAACAGGTGCAACCGCCCGGTCGCAAGATCCCAAGCGACGACGCCGGTGCAGCGCCCTTCGTTCATGATCAGGTCAACGGCGAAATACTCGATGAAGAATTCGACTTTATGCTTGAGGGACTGCTGGTAAAGCGCGTGCAGAATCGCGTGGCCGGTGCGGTCGGCGGCGGCGCAGGTGCGGTGCGCTATCCCCTCGCCGTAGTGGGTCGTCATCCCGCCGAACGGCCTTTGGTAGATGCGCCCGTCCTCGGTGCGCGAGAACGGCACGCCGTAATGCTCGAGTTCGACGACCGACGCCGGCGCCTCTTTGCACATGTATTCGATCGCGTCCTGGTCGCCGAGCCAATCCGAGCCCTTGACCGTGTCGTACATGTGCCAGCGCCAGTCGTCTTCGCTCATGTTCGCAAGCGACGCGCTGATGCCGCCCTGGGCGGCGGTCGTGTGGCTGCGCGTCGGAAACACCTTGGTGACGCAGGCCGTTGACAAGCCTTTTTCGGCCATCCCGAGCGTCGCGCGCAATCCGGCGCCCCCGGCGCCGATGACCAGAACGTCGTAGGCGTGCTCTATCAGTTCGTAAGCGCGAGCCATGATCTCTACAGAAACACCCGCATCACCGCGACGACGCCGGCGAGCGCGAACAGGAACGACCCCAGCTCGACCAGCACGATCGCGCCGACCTTGACCGGCGCGACGTGGACGTAATCCTCGATGATGACCCGCAACCCGAGCGCCGCGTGGTACCAGCCGGCGATGAGCAGCGCAATCAGCAGCACGGCGGTCAGCGGTTCACGCATCCAAGCCGCTACCGCGTCGTGCGAAAGATCACCCAGCGACGCAAGCGACAGGCCGAACCACAACGTCAGCGGCACGAGCGCGACCGACGTCAGCCGTTGCATCCACCAGTGCCCGGTGCCCTCTTTCGAGGAACCCAGGCCGTAGGCGCGGGACAGCGGCGTTTTCACGCGCCCCCGGCCAGGAACAGCCACCAGGTCAGCGCGGTCAGCACCGCGGTTGCGAGCAAGGCCGCCACCGCGCTGAGGTCGGTCGTGTGCAGGTCGAAGCCGTAACCGGCGTCCCAAAACAAATGCCGTATCCCGTTGCACAAATGAAAATATAATATCGCGCTCCATGCAATCAGCAGGAGCCGACCCGGCACCGAAGCGAACCATTCATGCAACGTCTCATATACAACGCCGTCGTCGGAGGCTACGGCGACCAACCACGCGACCAACGCGACGTTGGCGAGCGCCAGCAAAGCACCGGTCAACCTGTGGGTGATCGACAGGACGACGGTCAAAGGAAAACGGTAAATCTGCAGATGGGGGGAAAGCGGTCGGCGTTGCGCGTCCATGAAAGTTCATATCGGCGGAAAGCCCGCCCGTTGGTCATGCTCGATGTTCTTTTCGTTTGCGGTCCCGAACCCGGTGGTTCTTCGGGGCGGAGCGCCGCTCGGACGCCGGGACAACGCGCAATGCTATCACGAAAACCTTTGCCGACGGCGGGATTTCCGACCCGGCGACCGGCGGAAATCACCCGGTGAGCACGTCGGTGAACTCGGAAGGCGGACGACTCTACCGCTTGGCCAGATATATCTGGCACAAATTGCATCTGCGCGTGCTTTACCGGGCGTACCGATGGTGCCTCATAAAACTGTCGCTTCAACAGACGACGTGGTTTCACCAGAACGTTTTCTTTTTCAAGCGTTATATCAACCACCGCGAACTGGCCCGGTCGCTCGCCGATTCTCCCCCGGGCACGAACGATTTCGCCGAAAAGCTCATGGCCGACCCCGGTTACGACGTCGTTGATTTCGGCAAGATAAAACCCATCGGCGGCGTATCCCTGAAGCACTACGAGCCGGGTGCGTTCAATCTCAGGGGGCGTGTCAACAAAGCCAAGATCGGCATGGTGTTCAACCGGGCTTCATGGCGGCCCGCCCCCTCTTCGCCCGCCGACGATGGGCAAGCGACAAACCATCCGAACTGCTGTCTCGTCGTCCCCAGAATCACCGGCGAGAGTTTCGCCCTGCATATATTCCACGTTTTCGTGTGCTTCCTTTACCTGCAAAACCTGGAGCGGCAAGGCTGCGAGGCCGAATGTCTGCTGCTCGACAGCAAGCGGGACAAACTGAGCGAGCTGTACACGGCTTGCCTGCCCGGTTGCCGTTTTCCCGAAGAGTTCAGCGGCGTTCACCGCTTTCGCCGCGTCCTCTTCGCTCAACGCCGACTAGGCTGGTCGGGTTCGGACTGGCGGAAGATATTGCTTGTCTGCGGTCTGGCGCAGGATTTCCACCGCTTCGTCCTGCAGGCTTTCAACGTCACCCCGCCCGCCCCCATCCGGCGCGTCAAGACGATTACCCTGATCCGCCGGAAAAAACACACGGCCGAAGGCGGCAAACCGTGCATAGACCGGGTCGTCAGGAACGAAGAAGAAGTGATAAAAGCCTTGACCGAACGGTATCCGGCGCTTGAGATTCAAGCCGTCTATTTCGAGCAGCTGCCTTTGCGCGAGCAGCTGCGGCTGTTCTCCCGCTCCGACCTGACCGTCAGCATGCATGGTGCGGGCTTGATTGCCGCCGCATATTTCATCCCGCCGAACGCCGGTCTTCTGGAGATGTTTCCCAAGTACTACCGCATTCCCGAATCGGCGCTGACCTGCCGCTTGATCGCCGCTGACCGGGGGCTGCATTACCGGCATTGGATCAATTACCGCCGGGCGAACGAGTTCGGCACCGACGCCCAGCCGGGCTTGTCGCGCGAAGAACGCGGCAAACGAACGCCGGTGCGCTACGCGTCGTCCACCAACGTACCGATTCGCGCGTTGACCAAACGGATCGACCGGCTGATACGGGCGATTGAGAACGAACGCTGAAGCGTGTCTCGCGCGCCCTTTCCTCCGGGGGCCGCTTGCGCTCCTTCTAGCCGCTGACGCGCAAGAACAACGTGTTCGGAGGTTCTATGAAAAACAGCGATTTGACCGCTTCGGAAGAGCCTTTCGTCGCCCGCTGTGCAGCGAGTTTCTCAAGAAACTCGGTGACATCGTCCTTATTACATTCATTCGTGAAAAACTCGCTAAGGATATGATTCAAGGTTTTTTCGGTCTCTTCGTTCCTTTCTCCTTCAAGGTTGGTGTTGCATTGAAAAGCAAGCCTGTTCCCCTCGATCCGAGGCAGAATATCCCCGGTTCCCTCGGAGATGGTCGAAGGCCCGGTAATGCAAAAAACGTTCGGAGGCAATCCCGGGGGCCTTCGATACGGAGTTTCATGCAGAAAAACAATCTCAAGGCACTCGAAATAGCGCCGGATGCTCAGCTGGTCGGTGAGCTGCTTCTTGTCAAGAATGAAAGAGCGCAGTCTCTCGTAAAAGTTCTTGATTTCTATGATGTGGTACATCGCCGTCTTTCCGTGAAAAAGGCGTTATTATAAAAGGCGGCACGACAAGATTCTCTGCAGCGATGAAAACACAACCCAACCCCGCTTCGTTTCAACCGGACACGCCGCCGCTCGGCGAGTTGGTCTGCGACGACTGGCTGCGACCGGCGCCGGCGTGGCTCTGTCCGCTCGACGGTTTCAGCCTGATCCGAGTGTCGGGAAGCGATGCTTTCACTTTCCTTAACAATCAATTAACCAATGACCTTGAAGAGGTTTCTGAAGAAGTTTCACAATTCAGCGGCTATTGCAACCCGAAAGGACGCCTCTACGCAACGTTCCACGTCCATCTGGACGACGGCGGCTACTGTCTGCTCACTCCGGCCGACAACGCGGTCGCTGCCGCCGACCGCCTGCGGATGTTCGTGCTCAGGGCCGACGTGACGGTCGAGGTCGAGGCGGCAAACGGCTTGGCGCTGATCGGTCCCGGTGCAAGCGGGCTATTGGCCGACGCCGGCCTGCCCGTGCCCGCCGCCGCGCCGAAAATTGCGCGTCAAGGCGAAACCCGGGTCGTTTGCCGACCCGGCGTCTGTGAGCGGTATGAGATCTATGCGCCGCCGGACGCGCTTCAGGGGCTCTGGGAAACCCTGATACAGAACCCAGCACGGGGCGCCGCCCCCGCCCCTGCGAATCTCCGGCGTCTGTACGACGTTTTCTCCGGCATTCCCAACGTCTATGCGCAAACCCGCGAGCTGTTCGTGCCGCAGATGGTCAACTTCGACCTGCTCGGGGGGGTGAGCTTCACGAAAGGCTGCTATCCCGGGCAGGAAGTCGTCGCCCGCACCCACTACCTCGGAAAGCTCAAGCGGCGCATGTGCCAATTTGTCCTGCCCGTGGCGGCGGACACGGTCTCTCCCGGCCTTGCGGTCTATGTGCCGGCTTACAGCGCCGAGCAGCCGAGCGGTGAAGTCGTTGACGCCTGCGCATTGCCCGACGGCACGGTTCACGGCCTCGCGTCCTTGCGCATCCAGGGCTTGGAACAAGGCGACCTTCGTCTCGGCGCACCCGACGGCGCCAATGCGCGGGTTGTGCCGCTGCCTTATGAGGTCACCGCCGAATCTCAAGACCCGTCCCAGGAACAATCTCAAGGTCAATCTCAGGGGCAATCCCAAGGTCAATCTCAGGGGCAATCCCAAAATCAACTCCGGGGTCAATCCGGCCAAGCCCGCCCGGAAAGCTGAAATATGGTCCGTGGCCTGACCCTGCTGTTCGCCGTCATCCTGCTGCTTGCGCTCGCGGGCTACGTGCTGCACGAACGGATGCGCGGGGTAGCCCGCCTGCTCTGGGGCGTCTCGCTTGCGTTGATCGTCTTGCTTGCGCTTTTGATCGCGGGAGTGCTCTGAGCCGGTCACAGCCTGCGACCGGCGCCGCTCACTTGTCGCCGGGGCCGCCGGCGCGCTTGTTCAGCTCGCGCAAGCGCTTCAGATGTTCGCCCAGGGCGGCTTCGGCGCCGCGGTCGGTCGGTTCGTAATAACGCCTGCCGGCGAGTTCCTTCGGAAAATAGGTTTCACCCGCGGCGAACGCGCCCTTCTCATTGTGCGCGTGCCGGTATCCCTTGCCGTGCCCCAAGGTCTTCATCAAACGGGTCGGCGCGTTGCGCAGGTGCATCGGCACTTCCAGGGTGCCGGACTTCCGCGCGTCGGAGAAAGCCGCCTTGAACGCGGAATAGACCGCGTCGCTTTTCGGCGAGCACGCAAGATACGCCGCCGCGTGCGCCAGCGCGAGCTCGCCTTCGGGACTGCCCAAACGCTCATAAGTCATCCAAGCGTTCAAGGTGACGTCCCAAGCCCTCAAGTTGGCGTTGCCGACGTCCTCGGAGGCGATCCTGACCATCCTGCGCGCGACGTACAAAGGGTCGCAACCGCCGTCGAGCATCCGCGCCAGCCAGTAAAGCGCCGCGTCGGGGTCGCTGCCGCGCACCGATTTGTGAAACGCCGAAATCTGGTCGTAGAACAAGTCGCCGCCCTTGTCGAAGCGCCGCAGGCTTTGCGCGCTCGCAAGCCGCACGACGTTCTCGTCGATCCGCCGCCGCCCGTCCCGGCCTTCGTCCGCAAGATCGGCGCAGATTTCAAGCAGGTTCAACGCCTTGCGGGCGTCGCCGTCGGCGGTCTGTGCAATCAGCCGCTTGCACGCCTCGTCAAGATCGAGCTTCAAGGCGCACAGCGCCTCATCCTGCGTCAGTGCGCGGTCGACCAATGCCGTCAGATCGTTGATTTCAAGCGGCTTGAGCACATAGACCCGCACCCGCGACAGCAAGGCGTTGTTGAGCTCAAACGACGGATTCTCGGTCGTCGCACCGATGAAGATGATCGTGCCGTCTTCGACGTGGTAAAGGAAAGCGTCCTGCTGCGCCTTGTTGAAACGGTGCACCTCGTCCATGAACAGCACGGTCGCGCGTCCGCTTCCGGCGCGGTTGCGCTTGGCTTGCTCGACCGCTTCGCGTACGTCCTTGACGCCGGCCGTGACCGCCGACACGGGTATGAATTCGGCCGAGCACAGCCGGCTGACAATCCACGCAAGCGTCGTCTTGCCGCTGCCCGGCGGCCCCCACAGCACCATCGAATGCGGGTTGCCCCGCTCAAGCGCAAGCCGCAGCGGCTTATCCGGGCCGAGCAGATGCCGTTGCCCCGCAAACCCCTCCAAATCCAGCGGGCGCATCCTTGCCGCAAGCGGGCGGTGCTCTTCGTGGGTTTGTTCGCGGGTCTGTTCGTGAGCTTGGGTGAACAGCTCTTCGCCCGTCGGCAGTTTAGAGGCGCTCACTGGACGACCGGCAGCAGGTATTCGCCGACGACGTCGACCGTGTCGGGCAAATACAGCCGGAAAGCGTCGTCGGCGATCTTGGGATTCAGGTCGAAGCGCAGGAAATTGATGACCGTCGTCTGTTCGAAATGGTCGAGCAGCTCCATCCTGACCACTTTTTCCTCGTCGAGCCCCAGATTGATCTCGGTGAACTCGATGTCCTTGACTTTCGGCGTCAACGCAATCCAATCCAAGCCGTCACGACGCTCTTTGCGACTCACTTCAAACCGCTCGAACACCGGGCGTTCTCCCATCAGCAGGGTAATCGGCGCGTCGCCCAGCGCTTCGAACACCGGTTGCACGCTCGCCTGGTCAAGATCGGGGTCATAGACGACCAGGTTCATTCCGTCGCTGACTATCGTCTGATTGTTGGGTTCGACGTATTCCCAGCGAAACCGCCCCGGGCGCAGAAGCAGGACGGTGCCGACCGAATCAACGATGACGCTGCGCTTCGCGTCATAGACCACCTGGGAAAACGCCGCCTTGAAAGCCTTTATCTGAAGGAACTTGTGCAGCCTTTGCAGGGGGGCGTCGTCGGTCGCCGCGGCGAGCGTCATCGGCGCAATCATCGGCACGGCGAGCAGCACCGCGCAAAAGAGCGGGCGCAATGCGTGAAACCTCAGGTATTTCAGGAAATAAAACATTTGAATAATAATATGTTATATGCTATTTCACCATATAAGATATTAAGTTTTATGTTGAGGGTGGAGAAAGAACTTCACGCACGCCGTTGGCTTGAACCGGGCTGACGATGCCCGCGGCTTCCATGTCTTCTATCATCCGCGCGGCGCGGTTGTAGCCGATCCGGAACCTGCGCTGGACGTAGGAAATCGAGGCTTTGCGGGATTCGATTACCAATGCGACCGCTTGGTCGTACAGGGGGTCGGACTCCTCTTCCCCCGTTCTCTCCTCGGACGCCGCCGAGTCGGTTTGGTCCATGTCGATGTATTCGACTTCGGCCTGCTTTTTGAGGAACTCGGTCACTTTGTGCACTTCCTGGTCGGAGACGAACGCACCGTGCACCCGCTCGGCGGATGAAGTCCCAGGAGAGACGTAGAGCATGTCGCCTTGCCCGAGCAACTGCTCGGCGCCGCCCTGGTCGAGAATCGTGCGCGAATCGACCTTGGACGAAACCTGAAACGCGATGCGTGCAGGGATGTTGGCCTTGATCAGGCCGGTGATGACGTCGACCGAGGGGCGTTGGGTCGCAAGCAGCAGGTGGATTCCCGCGGCGCGGGCTTTCTGCGCAAGCCTCGCGATCAATTCTTCGACGCGCTTGCCGACAATCATCATCATGTCGGCGAACTCGTCAACCACCACCACGATGTACGGCAGCGCCTCGAGCTGCGTCTCCTCGCCTTCCTCGCTCAGCGGGTCGTTCAAAGGCTTGTTTTCGCTCGCGGCTTGCGCCACCTTGCGGTTGTAGCCGCCGATGTTGCGCACCGCAAGCGCCGACATCAGCCGGTAACGACGCTCCATCTCGGCGACCGCCCACTTCATCGCGCCCGCCGCGTGCTTCATGTCGGTAATCACCGGCGTCAGCAGGTGCGGAATCCCCTCGTAGGTGT
>CAZKLI010000228.1:0-2277 GCA_964553575.1 uncultured Chromatiales bacterium | reverse complement strand
CGGATTCCCATCGTTGACGATGACGCCATCGAGGCGCCGCGTGAGTCGTTTGTGGTGGAATTGACCGCGCCTATCACCGGTGCAGGCTACATTCTCGGGCCTGCGAGAACGGCGGCGGTGATCATCAAAGAGGGTGTGTGCGACAGAACGCCGCAGGTTCGGGACGCAATCGTATCCCGCGTCGCCGGTGCGCAGGCTTGCGTCGAGATGACGAGTGCCGACTTGGCCGGCCTTGACGGAACGTTGAATTTACAGACGCGAGGCATCACCGCACTGAAGCAGAGTGATTTTGCGGGTCTTTTGAACGTAGAGTATTTAAGCCTTGGCGCCAATCAGCTGAGCACGTTGGTGGCGGGCGTCTTTTCAGGTCTTGGAAATTTGAAGAGGTTGAACTTGGCGGGCAATCGTCTGGAAGAGTTGCCGGAAGATATTTTTTCGAGTCTCGACAAACTCCAGTACTTGTCTTTGCAGGACAATCGTCTGGATGGGTTGCCGGAAGACGTCTTTTCGGGTCTCGGAGATTTGGAGTGGTTGAACTTGTCGGGCAACAATCTGGAGGAGTTGCCGCCGGGCGTGTTCACGGGCCTTGCCAAATTGACAACGCTGGCCTTGCCGTACAACCGCATGAGAGCGTTGTCGGAAAGTATCTTTTCGGGTCTTGGGGATTTGGAGAAATTGCACTTGTCGGGCAACGGGCTCGAGGAGTTGTCGTCGGGCGTGTTCTCGGGCCTCGACAAATTATGGTTGTTGGGCTTGGCTGATAATAAGTTGGAGGAGTTGCCGGGAAATATATTTTCGGATCTCGGCGAGTTGGTATCTCTGGATTTAAGCAACAACCGACTGGGAGAATTGCCGCCGGACGCGTTCTCCGGTCTCGGCAAATTGCTGCAACTGTCTTTACAGCATAATCGGTTGGATGAGCTGCCGCCGGGAATATTCTCAGGTCTTGGTGATTTTGCCCGCGCTGATGGACATTTGCTTTTATACGACAACCCGGGAGCACCTTTTGAGTTGACGTTAAGCTTTGAACGGGTTCGTCCGGATACGCGCGAGAGTGCGGAAGTCAGGCTGGTGTTGCGCGAAGGCTCGCCGTTTAACGTGCCGGTGAGTTTTTCGGTGCAAGGGGTGACGGTGTTGCCTGAGGAGATGACGTTCCTTGCGGGGAGCACGCAAAGCGACGTAATCACTGTGTCCCGTATCGGCGGTGCGTCGGCTGTTGTGACTCCAATCGTACGCACGGATTCCACTTCTTCAAATATTCGCATCGTCGCGGGCACCGCGTTGGTGATGGAGTTGTTGACTCCGGTGGTGACCGACGTCGAGATTATTTCGGTTCCGCGTGAAGGCGACGCCTACGCAATGGGCGAGGACGTTGCGGTCTTGGTGTCCTTCGACGAACCGGTGGTTGTGACGCCGGCGCCGGGCGGGCCGACGTTGGCGCTCGAGATCGGCGAAGCGACGCGGGTTGCGGCCTTGGCGCTTTCCGCCGCGCCGGCGGCTGGGACGCCGTCGCCGGGCGGGCCGGCGTTGGCGTCCGAGACCGGTGAGGCGACGCGGGTTGCGGTCTTGGCGCCCTCCGACGAGTCGGCGGATGTGCCGCCGTCGCCGGGCGGGTCGGCGCCGGTGCTCGAGACCGACGGGACGACGCGGGTCGCGGTCTCCGATCCAGCTCCGGACAGCACGACGAGTCTGGTGTTTCGTTACACGGTGTCGCGGTCTGATTTCGACGCCGACGGCGTCAGCGTCGAGTCGGACGCCTTGACGCTGAACGGTGCACGAATCGAAAGCGTCTCGGGTGTCGCCGCGGAGTTAGGCTTGGGCGATCACGCGATATTGAACGCCGCGGGGCACAAGGTGCGCCGCACGCCGCCGGCGGTCAGCGACGTCCGGATCATTTCCGTCCCGCGTGAGGGTGACACTTACACGGCGGGTGAGCAGTTCGTGGTCTTGGTGTCTTTCGACGAGCCGGTGGCTGTAACGCCGTCGCCGGGCGGCCCGGTGCTGGCGCTCGAGATCGGGGAGGCGGTGCGGGTTGCGGTTTCCGACCCGGTTTCGGGGAGCACGACGGGTCTGTTTTTCCGTTACACCTTGTCGCGGTCTGATTTCGACGCCGACGGCGTCAGCGTGGCGCCGGACGCCTTGACGTTGAACGGCGCACGGATCGAAAGCGTCTCGGGCGTCGCCGCGAAGTTGAATCTGGGCAATCACGCAATCCTGAACGCCGCGGGGCACAAGGTGCGCCTTACGCCGCCGACGGTCGGTGACGTGCAGATTATT
>CAZKLI010000227.1:0-1534 GCA_964553575.1 uncultured Chromatiales bacterium | reverse complement strand
CCCGTGCCAACGTCGAACTGCTTGCCGAGCGGTGTGCGCGCTTCACCCCCGACTACGCGGTCGTCGCCGACGCCGGGCGGCTGGAAGAGGCGCAGGAGCGCATGGCCGGATTGAAGACGCGAGTGCTCGCCGGCGCCGCCGCGGTGGAGCAAGTCGCCTCGGACGACCGTTGCGACACGGTGATTGCAGCCATCGTCGGTTCGGTCGGACTTGCGCCGACGCTGGCCGCGGTGCGCGCGGGCAAGCGGGTGCTGCTGGCGAACAAGGAAGCGCTGGTCATGGCGGGCGCCTTGTTCATGCGCGAGGTCAAGGAAAGCGGTGCGGTTCTGTTGCCGGTGGACAGCGAGCACAACGGGGCCTTTCAATGTCTTGGGCAATGCCTCGGTCAAAGCCTCGGTCAAGGCCTCGGTCAAGGCCTCGGGCGGGAACCGAACGAAACGGTCGAGAAAATCATATTGACCGCGTCGGGCGGGCCGTTCCTGAACACACCGGTCGAGTCGCTGGCCGGGGTGACGCCTGAGCAAGCTTGTGCGCATCCGAACTGGGACATGGGGGCGAAGATATCGGTTGATTCGGCGACCTTGATGAACAAGGGGCTCGAAGTCATCGAGGCGTGCCGGCTGTTTGATCTGGCGCCTGAGCAGGTCGAAGTCGTCGTGCACCCGCAGAGCGTCCTGCACGCGATGGTCGCGTTCAAGGACGGGAGCATCCTTGCACAGATGGCCCGGCCGGACATGCGCGTGCCGATCGCCTGCGCTCTGGCCTGGCCCGAACGGATAGACAGCGGGGTCGAGACGCTGGATTTTTCGCACGTCGCCAAGCTCGAGCTGCTGCCGGTGGACGAGCGGAAGTTCCCTTGCCTGCCGCTGGCTTACCGGGCTTTGCGCGCCGGCGCCGCCGCGATGGTTGCGCTGAACGCCGCCAACGAGGTCGCGGTCGGGGAATTCCTCGCGGGGAGACTGCGTTTCGACCGGATCCCCGAGGTGGTCGAGGCGGCGGTCGCCGCCGCCGCCGACCAGCCGATGGATCGGCTCGAAACGATCGTTGCGGCGGACTCAACGGCACGTGAGCGGGCGCGAGCGGTAGTGCGGCGTGACGCCGACGTTTCGGGTAGTATGATGACCCCGTGAATCACGCCTGACCCCGGAAAATACTTGGGAAAACACTCGGGAAAACACCCGGAAAAACACCAATGCTGCTGATCAGTCTTTTCGCCTTTGTCGTCGCAATCGGCGTCATCGTCTCTTTTCATGAATTCGGCCACTTCTGGGTCGCGCGGCGGCTCGGCGTGAGGGTATTGAGGTACTCGATCGGCTTCGGCAAACCGCTGTGGCGCAGGGTGGGCGCCGACGGCACCGAATACGTGATCGCGGCGATTCCGCTCGGCGGCTACGTCAGGATGCTCGACGAGCACGAAAGGCCGGTCGAGCCGAAAGATCTTGATTTCGCGTTCAACCGCAAGCCGCTCGGTGTGCGTGCGGCGATCGTCGCGGCGGGGCCGTTGTTCAACTTCATCCTGGCGGTGGTGCTGTAC
>CAZKLI010000226.1:0-4984 GCA_964553575.1 uncultured Chromatiales bacterium | reverse complement strand
GCTGAGCCTGATCGGCGTGCCGTTGACCGCGGGCTTCATCGGCAAGTGGCAGCTGGTCGCCGCGGTCTTCGACGCCGGCCTCTGGCCTCTGGCCGTCGTCGTGCTCGCCGGTTCGCTGATTACCGCGGCGTACGTCTGGCGGCTGGTCGAGGCCGCCTACTTGCAGCCGCCGCCCGACGACGCGGGCGCGGTCTATTGTGAAGCGCCGAAAGCGCTGCTGATACCGACGTGGATCCTGATTGTGCTGAACGTTTATATCGGCTTTCGCTCCGACGGCTTGGTCGCGGTCGCGACGCGGGCGGCGCGGGACGTTGTCGGGGCGGGTTCATGAACGTCAACGAAACGCTGCTTTTGATCGCGCTCGCCGCGCCCTTTGCCTGCGCGGTGTTGGTTGCCGCCGGGCGGCGCAACCCCGGGTGGTATCAAACGGTCGTGACCGGTGCGCCCTTTATCGTGCTGGTCAGCGTCGTGCCGTTGCTTTCACGTTTCAGCGCGGGTGAGCAGGAAGCTCGATTGCTCCTGGCGGAAATCGCACCCGGTCTGACGCTCGGCTTCAAAGTCGAGATGCTCGGTTTGATTTTCGCGATGGTGGTCGCGGTGTTGTGGCCGATCAGCATGTTGTATTCGATGGCTTACTGCCACCTCAACTCGCTCGAACGCCAAGTGCGGTTCTACGCTTGTTTCAGTCTCGCCGTCGGCGGCGCGCTCGGCGTCGCTTTCGCCGGCGACCTGCTGACTTTGTGGGTGTTCTACGAGGTGCTGACGTTCAGCACTTACCCGCTGGTTGCCCATTACGCCGACGCCAAGTCGCGCGCCGGCGCTAGGGTGTATCTCACGTTCCTGCTCGGCTCTTCGGTGTTGCTGTTCCTGCCGGCAATTGTTTGGATTTATCTCGCTTGCGGCACGCTCGAGTTTGCGCCGGGCGGCATCCTCGACGGTTGCGTCGGGCACGACGACGCGGGTTGGTTGCTGCTGCTGCTGGTGTTCGGTTCGGCCAAGGCCGCGCTGATGCCGTTGCACCGCTGGTTGCCTGAGGCGATGGTCGCGCCGGCGCCGGTCAGTGCGCTGTTGCATGCGGTCGCGGTGGTCAAGGCCGGCGTGTTCACCATCGCCAAGGTTGCCGTGTATATCTTCGGCTTCGGGTTCATGGGTGAGATCACGAGCGGGTGGCTCGCGTACGTCGCCGGCGCGTCGGTCGTGATTGCGTCGTTGATTGCGCTGCGCCAGGACAGCCTGAAGAAAAGGCTCGCGTACTCGACGGTCAGTCAGCTGTCGTACATCACGCTGGGCGTTGCGCTGTTCAAGCCGGCGTTTTTCGGCGCGGTGCTGCATCTCGTCGCGCACGCTTTCGGCAAGATCACGTTGTTCTTCGCCGCCGGCGCCATCCAGAGCGTCTCGGGCAAGAAGCGCGTCAGCGAATTGCGCGGTCTCGCTTATTCGATGCCGTGGACGATGGCCTGCTTCACCATCGCCGCCCTTTCGATGGTCGGCCTGCCGCCGCTCGCTGGCTTTGCGAGCAAATGGTTCTTGCTTGAAGGCGCGTTCGGCGCCGAGCATTACTTCGCGGTCGGGGTGCTGGTGTTGAGCACCGTGCTGAACGTCGGATATTTCGCCCCGGTGGTGTACGCCGCTTACGTTCGGGACGGTGACGCGTCGCGGAAGGCGTCCGAGGAAGAGCCGGGGGAAATACCGGGGGAGCTCGCCAGCGACGTGGTCGGGGAGACGGCCGGGGAAGAGTCCGAGGTGACGCCCGAGGCGACGTCGTCGCAAGCGCCTCGTGAAGCGCCCGCGGCGATGGTGATTGCGATGGTGTTGCCTGCGGTTGCCGTGTTGTTGCTGTTTTTCTATGCTGGCGCGCTGGTGCGCCTGATCGAGGGAATCGGGTGAAGTTCAGCTTGCAGACCTGGTTGCTCGGCGCGGTGGTGTTGATGATGCCGCTGGTGTGGGAGTCCGTGGTCGAGCGTCATCCGTACACCGAAATTGCCAGTGGGTTCGGTTTTTATGCTTGGTTCGGTTTCGTTGCGTGCCTGCTGCTGGTGTTCGTCGCGCTGCTGGTCGGGCGCGTGCTGAAACGCAGGGACGATTACTACGAGGGTCGCCGCCGTGATTGAAACCTCGCTTGCGCCCGGCCTGTTGATCGTCGCCGCCGCGCTGTTCATCCCGCTGGTGCGCGGCGGCGTGCGGACGTTGCTGCTGTTCGTGCCGCCGGCGCTGGCTTTGGCGTTGGTCTGGGTCGCGGCGCCCGGTGAACGTGCGGCGGTCGGGTTCCTCGGCGTCGAAACGAGGTTGTTTGAGCCCACCGCGCTGGGGCGGATGTTCGCCACCGTGTTCATCGTCGCGTTGCTGGTCGGCAACTTGTTCGCGTTGCGCCAATCGCGTCCGTTCGAGCTCGCAAGCGCGTCGTTTTACGCGGGCGGCGCGGTGGGCGCGGTGCTGTGCGGTGATTTCCTCAGCCTGTTCGTGTTCTGGGAAATGATGGCGATCGGTTCGACCGCGGTCATCCTCGCCGGCGCCACCGAGGCCGCCAGGGCCGCCGGGTTCAGGTATCTGGTGCTGCACGTGTTCGGCGGGATGGTTTTGCTGTGCGGCATCATCGGCCTTGCCGTTGATACCGGCGACGTCTCGTTGCGAGCGTTGGGCGCGAACGACGTCTATACGTGGATGATCCTCGTCGGCGTGCTGCTCAACGCCGGTGCGCCGCCGTTTTCCGCGTGGGTCGCCGACGCGTACCCCGAAGCGAGTCCCGCCGGCGCGGTGTACCTGTCGGCGTTCACGACCAAGACCGCGGTGTTCGTCCTGCTCGTGGCGTTTCCGGGCGAGCCGGTGCTGGTGCCGGTCGGGCTCTACATGATTTTTTACGGGATCATCTACGCGCTGAACGAGAACGACATGCGCAGGATTCTCGCCTACAGCATCGTCAATCAGGTGGGCTTCATGGTCGTCGGCGTCGGCATCGGCACGCCGCTTGCACTCAACGGCGCCGCGGCGCACGCTTTCGCACACATTATTTATAAGGCCCTGCTGCTGATGTCGGCGGGCAGCGTCCTGCTGATGGCCGGGCGCAGGAAATGCACCGACCTCGGCGGGCTTTACCGCAGTATGCGCCTGACCACCGCGTGCGCCATCGTCGGCGCGCTGTCAATTTCGGGTTTTCCGTTGACCTCGGGCTTCGTCTCCAAACCGATGATTTCGGCCGGCGCGCTGGAGCAGTACTTGCCGTGGCTCTGGGGCGCGCTGCTGGTGGCGTCGGCGGGTGTGTTTCTCCACGCGGGCGTGAAGTTTCCGTGGTTCGTGTTCTTCCATCGCGACTCGGGGCTGCGCGTCGCCGACCCGCCGTTGAACATGCGCCTTGCGATGGTTGTCTTTGCGGCAGCGTGCTTGTTGATCGGTGTGTTTCCGCAGCTGCTGTATCAGATGTTGCCGTTGCCCGTCGCTTATGAGCCTTACACGCTTGACCACGTGGTCGGCAAACTGCAACTGCTGTTGTTCTCAGGCGCTGCGTTCTTTTTGCTGTTGCCGCTGCTTGAACGCACGCGCACCATCAGCCTCGACTTCGACTGGTTCTACCGCAAGCCGGGGTTGTGTCTTTACCGCCTGTTGTGGCGCGACCGCGCGTTCGACGAACGGCTGCTGCACCCGCTCGGTGTGCGGCTGAAGCAGGCGGGAGACGGGCTGGCGCGCTGGATGCGTCCCGCCGACGCGCCGGTCAAGGTGCTGCAAACCGGCCTGACGGTGGGCTGGTTGACCGCACTGCTCGCGTTGTTCCTGTTGCTGTATTACTTGTGAGGGGACTTGTCTATACAAAGGTTGACAATGCAAGTGCCGTATCAATTTGACGCTTCAACGCCCGACTGACGTCGCCGGCTTCACGTCGGTTTCATTCCCGGAGACCGACGCCGAGGTTTCAACACCAAGCGCGTTCTCGCAAGGCACCACCGCAGCGATTCCGGACAGACCTGACCGGCTTTGCATATAAGTTTGCTTGTGATGTCGCGCGATGAGCCGACGTGCGGCTCTTCGGTGAAGTTTGCTCAGTGAAGGTTGCGACCGAGAGCGATCGAGCTTTCGGCCGTCTCGGGCACGGGCGACGCGTGATGCAATGCCATTCGCCATCCCTGGCTGGTGTGATGATATACGTTGGTCGCAATCACGCTGCCTTGAAGCCGTCCCCGGTCGTAGAGGTTTTCCTGAAGCTGATGGACCGACAACAGCTCGTCTTCGATGCACTGCCCGTTGACCAGGTGGAAATCCCAGCCCCCCGGCGACTCCTTGAATATCTGTTCCCAGCTTTCACGCACCGCGTCGGGCCCGTAAAGCCTCGGGCCGCCCGGGTGGACACATAAGATGCTTTCGTCGTCGGCCCACACCGCCATCATGTCCTCGATGTCGCAGCGCTGGAACGCTTCGTAGAACGCTTGCTGGGCGTCCGCGGCGGATTCGAACAGGAAGCCGTGGAGAGAGGTTTCGGAACGCATGAGCGCCATTCTACATGAGGAAGCCGCGTGCCGAAGCCGTCGTCGGTGCGCGGTATAATCCGGGCGGCGTCATTCATCTGGCGGACGGAATTCCGGCGACTCTGATTTCAATCACAAATGCGCATCGTTCTTCCTCTTTGGACAATCGCGGCTTGGGGCCTGACGGTCGCGCTGGTGTCGCACCTGCTCGGCGGCACTTTCGAGATGCGTACCTGCCAGAGCGATTGCGTCTGGATACTTTACTGGGTCGTCTTCTTTATCACCCTCGCGGGATGCGTGGCGGGCGGCTGGTGGCTGCTCGGTCAGCGCAAGGGCAGGGGCAAGGGCGTATCCCCGGTGGCCGTGATCAGCGTCGTCGCGATGGTGTTGCTGCTTATCGTCTTCCTGACCACGATGGCAATCGGTATGCTCTGATTGCCCCCCTTTCCTGACCGCCTCGTTAGCGACCCACACATCAAACTTCGGCGTAGCGTGCCGAGTCGCCGAGCCAACGGCGAATCAACTTGCCG
>CAZKLI010000225.1:0-2452 GCA_964553575.1 uncultured Chromatiales bacterium | reverse complement strand
CGCATCCTGCCGTTGATCGTGAACGGCGGTTGCGCGGCGACGGCTTCCTCGGTGGGTGCGCCGCCGCGCAACCGCCGTTCACGATCAACGGCAGGATGCGCGTGACCGAGCAAGGCGAAGTGGTGTCGGCAAAGTTCGCCAATCTCGGCATCGCGGAATATCAGTTGGAAACGTTGTGCGCGTCGGCTCTCGAGCACAGCCTGTTGTCGGGCGTTGACAAACGGCTGACGCCGAACGACGAATTCAACGCTGCGATGGAAATCCTGTCTTCGGCCTCGTTCACGGCTTACCGGGGGTTGGCCGACCAGCAGGGGTTGGTCGGGTTTTATCAGGCGGCGAGCCCGGTCGGGGAGCTGGCGCTGTTGAAAATAGGGTCGCGTCCGGCACAACGTTTCGGCACCGGCACGCTCGAGGATCTGCGCGCGATTCCGTGGGTGTTCGCGTGGTCACAGAACCGAATGATGGCGCCGGGCTGGTTCGGCTTCGGATCGGCGGTGCAGGCGCTTGCGTCGGAAAACAAAGACGGAGTCAAGCTGCTGCGCAAGATGCTCAAGGAGCATCCGCCGTTCCGCCTGATCGCCAACGAGGTCGAGAAGACCCTGCCGCAAGTCAACCTTGAGATCGCCGCCGCTTATGCGGCGCTGACGCCTGACGCCGCCGTGCGCGACAGGATCTTCGGCCTGATCGAGGACGAATACCGCTTGAGTACCGAAATGCTGCTCAAAATTACGGGAAAACGGCGCCCCGGCGAGAGGTTTCCGCGTTTCAGCCGCCGCCTCGAAAGACGCCTGCCGATGGTCAATCAGGCCGGATTGGAACAGGTGCGCCTGATTTCAGAATTGCGCGGCATGGACGCAAGCGACCAAAACGAACAGAGTCGCCAGGAGAAATTGGTCGCCTTGTTGCTTTCGATCAACTGCGTCGCCGCCGGGCTAGGCTGGACCGGATAGACCGTTGCGCCGATACATTATTGCGGGGAGGCACCGCTTAAAAGCTTCTCACTTTCCTTGATGTAGCGACGAGCGACGTTTTCAGGCTCAAAACGCTTCAAGACGTCCCCGTCAACCACGGGGTTTTCATCAAGAACCTGCCGGATCTTCTTGCTCAATGCTTCCTCGTCTCTGACCGGCACCAGCCACTTGCTCATGTCGCCCGTCAGAATTTCCCGCGGCCCGTGGGGGCAATCGGTACTGACGACGGGAACGCCGCAGGCAAGCGCTTCCATGATCACGGTAGGAAAACCCTCATACACGGATGACAACACCAGAAGCCTGGCCTTTCGTATGTAAGGGTACGGGTTTGGTTGAAACCCCAGGAAGTGAACTTTGTGTTGCACGCCCAACTGATATGCGATGTCTTTAAGTCGATTGAGTGACCCACCACCCAGAAAAATCAGATCCTCCTCTATTTTCGCGCGGGCGTAAGCACGTATCAGCAAGTCGAATCTTTTACTTGAAGCCAGCCGCCCGACGGCGATGATATAGCGTTCCGGCACGGGTCGGTTCGTCGCCTGCCTGGAGAGGGATTCGATTCTGGCGGGGGAAATAGGATTGTGAATGCAGGAAACGTCGCTTTCAGACACCCCGAAGTTTTCCTTGAGGTCTTCTTTCACGCCTTCGGAAACCGCGATGATTTTCTTGTTCTTGAGCATATTGGAAAACAATCTTTGCCTCGCCGGGGCGGACAGCCTTAATTGATTCCTTCCAACGGAGCGAATATATTCGGATACCGTGGTGTGAACAACGAGGATACAGTTCGGTAAAGAGCAAGAGCCGAGAAAATGAAATCGATGAAACAGGATGAGGTCGTAATGTTCGTGCTTCAGCACCCTGCGCTTTAGCTGCCAAACGGTGAACGGGGCCACAGAGCATAAATACAAATCTCTTCCCAGCAGACGGCAGCCGTATCTCCACAGAATCGAACCCACCAAACCTCCGGAAGAGGGAAGGCCGAAAAGATCAATCTTTTTCACGTTGACTTGAGGGGGGAAAAAAGAACCAGCCCTTTCACCCTCCCAATAGACAACGTCCACTTCATGCCCGGCTGAGACGAACGCCTCCGACAGGTCGGCGACCGAACGCCCGATACCCCCCTGCCCTGAGAAAAAGCTTAAGACTTGGAGTATTTTCATCAGACTGTTGGAAATGAATCAACGAAAAGAACGATAAACCGATTAGGGCGTTCAACGCCGGCACCCGGCATGGACTAAAACCGTAACAGCGAAATTGACACTCGGGTCAGCGCTTGGCGGACGACGCCAAGTTCGGCGGCCTTTCGACGTTGATTATAAAACACGTCGTGCATAAACCGGTTCGCTCGTTTCATTCACGCCGTTGGATTGGAATAATGCAAAACAATTCTCCGTGCACCCGGACACGGCTCTCTTACCCGTCAATCAGACTGGACCGGATAGACCGCTGCGCCAGCGGGTTTTATCCATGTGTGTAGGGGG
>CAZKLI010000224.1:0-1888 GCA_964553575.1 uncultured Chromatiales bacterium | reverse complement strand
CGGGCGCACCGCGTCGTGCACGACGACCCAGTCGCGGCGCGACAACCGCCCGTGCAGGCGCTCAAGCGCCAGACGAACCGACCTCGCACGGGTTGTCCCGCCGGTGCAAGTCGTTACACGAGGGTCTTCACTGTAACGGGTGTGCGGCCACCAGCGGTCGTCCTCGGCGAGGCCGACGACGACGCCGCGCAAACGCCCGCCGCGCAGCAAGGCGTCCAAGCTGCAATCGATCACGAATTCGCCGCCGGCGCGGACGTACTGCTTGGGCACGTTCGAGTCGAAACGCTCGCCGCGGCCCGCCGCCGGCATCACGCCCCAGTAATCACTCATCCAAATCCGCCCTTTCGGGCGGGTTCTCGATCACCCGAAAGAAAGTCTCCCCTTGCTTGACCATGCCGAGTTCCTCGCGCGCTTCCTTCTCGACTCCGCCGTACCCCGACTTCATGTCGGCCACGTCTCTCGCGAGCGCGCGGTTGCGTTCCCTGAGCTCCTGGTTCCCGGCTTCACTGGTCTCGTTCAAGGCGCGCAGCCGCCACAAGTCAATCAGCCCCTGCCGGCCCCACAGCCCCGCCTGCAGCAGCACCAGCAGCGTGAGCAAGGCGCCGACCAGCAGCTTGGCCCTGAAACTCATCGCCTTAGCCGAGAAAGTCCTTGAACGCGCCGCGTCCGGCGTAAGTGCACTCCCCCGCGAGTTCTTCCTCTATCCTCATCAGTTGATTGTACTTCGCAACGCGGTCGGTACGCGACAAAGAACCGGTTTTGATCTGACCGACCCCGGTCGCAACCGCAAGGTCGGCGATGGTCACGTCCTCGGTCTCGCCCGAGCGATGCGAAACGATGCACGAATACCCGGCCATGTCCGCCGCGTCCATCGCGTCGAACGTCTCGCTCAGGGTGCCGATCTGGTTGACCTTGATCAGCACCGAGTTGGCGACGCCCAGCCCGGCGCCCTTGCGGATCAGTTCAGGGTTGGTCACAAACAAATCGTCGCCGACCAGCTGCACCTTGTCGCCGAGGCGCAAGGTCAATTCTTTCCAGCCGTCCCAGTCGTCTTCGGCGAGCCCGTCCTCGATCGAGAGTATCGGGTACTTCGAGACCCAGTCTTCGTAGCAGCCGATCAAGCCCCGCGCGTCGTAGGATTGCGACTCGGAGTCGAAGTGATAACGGCCGTCGCGGTAAATCTCGTTGCTTGCGACGTCGAGCGCAAGCCACACGTCGCCGCCCGGCTTGTAGCCCGCGCGGTTCACCGCCTCGAGCACGATCTCGATTGCCGCTTCGTTGGTCGAAAGACTCGGCGCAAACCCGCCCTCGTCGCCGACGGTCGTCACATAGCCTTCTTCCTTGAGCACGGTCTTCAACGACTGGAACACCTCCGACCCGGCGCGCACCGCTTCGGCGACGCTGCCGGCGCCGACCGGCACCACCATAAACTCCTGCACGTCGGTACTGTCGCTTGCGTGTGCGCCGCCGTTGAGAATGTTGATCATCGGCACCGGCAGCCGCGGTTGCCGGCTTCCGGCGAGACAGCGGTGCAACGCCTGCCCGCGCCCGGCGGCGGCGGCTTTAGCCGCGGCCAGGGACACCGCGAGCAAGGCGTTGGCGCCGAGGCGGCTCTTGTCGGGCGTCGCGTCGAGCGCAATCAGACGTTCGTCAAGCGCGCGCTGGCCGCAGACGTCGAACCCGACCAAGGCTTGGGCGATTTCGCCGTTGACCCCGGCGACCGCGCGGGTAACGCCCTGACCGTTGAACCTCGCTTTGTCGCCGTCGCGCAACTCGACCGCTTCATGGGAGCCGGTCGAAGCCCCCGAAGGCACCGAAGCGCGGCCGAACGCGCCGGACTCGGCGGCGACGTCGGCCTCGACCGTGGGGTTGCCGCGCGAGTCAATGA
>CAZKLI010000223.1:0-4306 GCA_964553575.1 uncultured Chromatiales bacterium | reverse complement strand
GACGTGTGGCGCGCGGCGGCGGGCGACAAGCCGTTGAAAGACGTGTTATGCGCGGTAAATCAGGAATACGCACGGCCCGGAACCCCGGTCGGCGACGGTGACGAAATCGCTTTTTTCCCGCCGGTCACTGGCGGCTGATTCGGGGGTGGTTGACTCGGGGGCGGTTGATTCGGGCTTATTTCAGCGCGAGGAACAGGTTGCGTCCGTTGCGTTGCAGCCTCAGCAAAGTAGGCCCCCGAGTGGACCTCCGGGCGGCGAGCGCCGCACGCAGCGCGTCGAGGGTCTCGACCCTGCGCCGGTTCGCTTCGAGAATCAAATCGCCTTCACGCAATCCGTAGCGGTAGGCGGGGCTGCCGGGGTGAATGCTTTTGACCAAGATCGCGTCGCCGTCCGTCTTGTTGCCGGCTTCGGTCACCTGCAATAAAGCGCCGCTTAAGCGCTTGTCAAGTTTGGCGCCTTCGCCCGTCGTTCTTTTCCGCTCCTCGATGACTGCGGTGACTTCAAGTTTGTCGTCACCGCGCAAGACTTCAAGCGTGATCTTCGACCCGGCCCTGAGCAAACCGATGAAGTTTCTCATGTCGGCGACGGTCTTGGTCGCCTTTCCGTTGATCGACAGGACGATGTCCCCGACTTGAAGCCCGGCTTTTTCAGCCGCCGAACCGGGGGCGGTCATCGAGATCACGACGCCGTAGTCTCGTTCGGTGCCGAAAGCTTTGGCGAGGTCGGGCGTGAGCGTTTGTATCGAAACGCCCAGAATGCCGCGCTTGATTTCGCCGAACTCAAGCAACTGCGCGGCCACGTCCATCGCCATATTGGCCGGGATCGCGAAGCCGATGCCGATGTTCCCGCTCGGCCCGATGATCGCGGTGTTGATGCCGACCAATTCGCCTTCGAGGTTTATCAACGCACCGCCGGAATTGCCCGGATTGATCGGCGCGTCGGTTTGGATGAAGTCTTCGTAGGATTCGATGCCGAGGCCGCTTCTGCCGAGACCGCTGACGATGCCCGAGGTTACGCTCTGCCCGAGGCCGAAAGGATTGCCGATTGCGACCACGAAATCTCCGACCCGCAGTTTTTCGGAGTCGCCGATCCTAATTTCGGTCAAATCGTCGGCGTCGATTTTCAGGATGGCAACGTCGGTGTCTTTGTCGCGCCCGATTATTTCGGCTTCGAAGCGCCTTCCGTCGGAAAGCGACACGACGATGTTGTCGGCTTGGGCGACGACGTGATTGTTGGTGATGACGTGCCCTTTTTCCGCGTCAATGATGACGCCCGAACCGAAACCGCCGCGTTTTCTTTCCTGAGGGGGAGGCGCGTCGAAGAAGCGGCGGAAGAACGGGTCGTTGAAAGGCATCCGCCGGTGGACTATGACCGTCGCTTCGGTTTCGACGTGCACCACCGCGGGCACAACCTTCTCGAGCATCGGCGCGAGCGTCGGCGCTCCGCCCGGCAGCCCTGAGGTTTGGGCCGAAATCTGAGTGTTCGCGACGCCGAGAAAAACCAGGAAGACGGCGCACGCGAAAGTTGCAGCCGACCGGTTGCAGTATTTGATGTCGTGCAACGTCTTTTTCATCGTCGAAGATCGCGTTGTCGCCATGCGCCGGATTTGTCGGTGCGTGTTTCCGCTCGCGCTTAAAAAAGCCACGGCCTGTTTCCGGTTTCCAACTTTTTTTGACGGGACCGGGGGAGGCCGTGGCTTTCTGATTGACGCCGAAAGACGCGCGCTTAATGCTCCTCGATCGCAATCCTGCGGGGCTTCACTTCGGGTTGTTTTCCGATGTGAATTTCGAGGACGCCGTTCTTGGTTTTTGCGCTGATTTCACCCCGGTTCGAGGTTTCCGGCAGCACGAAGCGCCTTTCGAAGTTGCCGTCCACCCTCTCGATGTAGGTGTAGCCGTCTTGCTTCTCTTTGGTCTCTTCGTGGCGGTCTCCGGAAACGACCAGCTGGTCGCCGTCGACGTGGATGTTGATGTGGTCTTTATCCACCCCGGGCATGTCCACCCGGAAGATCCACTCGTCGTCTCTTTCAACGATGTCGGCGGGCGGCGTCATATACGGCTCGGCCGCGGGCCGAAACCCCGGTTCCCACAATTTGGCCAAGCTGTAAAAAGGGTCGTATTTCAGATACATGGTTAGCCTCCTTTTTTGACGGGTTTAATTTCATGCTCACGTCGTATATGGGGGCGTTCGCCGGGGATTCAATAGGGGCTTTATGAAAGCCACAAAAAAGCTGATTAGCCTGCCCGAAATCGCTGCGGCGGGCCTTGCTAGAATCAAGGCGAGAATCAAGCTTGGCGTCGTGCGGCGCAGGGAACGGGGCTGCCGGACGCGGAGTCGGCGACAGTTGCGGATCACAAACAAGGTGGTTCGCGCGGCGGCGTGCCCGGCGTGCCCAGCGTGTTTTGTTTGGGGGCGACGTCGCCTCCCGGCGACTCACTTGCTTTCGAACCGCCCGGCGTCGCGGTTTTTGACCGCCTCGCCGGGCTTGAGAATCGTTCCGCTCATTGCGACATAGACGCCGGGGGGCAGCACCTGCACGGCGCCGAGGGCGAAGCCCAGGTTGAAATCGGCGTCGGTGTTCTTGAATCTGGCGGGCTGCATTGCGCCGGTCAGGACGACGGTTTTCCCGGCGGGCTTGACCGGCCCCTGTTCCAGCGCGCGGGCGGTTTCGACCATGGTGTCGGTGCCGTGCGTGACGACGAAACGTTTGTTTTCGTTGTTCGCGATCCAGTCGCTGATTTGCCGCCTGTCGTCGTCGGTCATGTCCAAGCTGTCTTTTTGTATCAGCGTCTCGACGTCGTAGTCGAAGCCGACGCCGGCTTGTTCGAGGATGCCCGCCGCCTGAGGAGGGCCGATCTTGTAATCGCTCAATGCGTCGTAGTACACCTTGTCGAAAGTGCCGCCGGTCGCAAGGATGATTATCTTGCCGGTGTTCATTCTATGTTTTGAACCTGTTCGCGTATCTGTTCGACCAACGTCTTTGCTTCAACCGCGACGTGGGTCGTCTCGACGTCAACCGACTTCGAGCATATCGTATTCGTCTCCCGGTTCAGCTCCTGCGTCATGAAATCAAGGCGCCTGCCGACGGGTTCCTCGCGCTTGAAGATCGCCTTGATTTCCTCGACGTGGCTGGTGCAGCGGTTCAATTCCTCTTCGATGTCGGCTCCTATATAAAGCTTCTGCGCGAGCAGCGCGGCTTCCTGCGCAAGGCGCTCCGGTTCGACGTTGACGCTGATTTCATTCAGGCGGCCGTTGAGTTTGTCACGCGCCGCCTCCAGCGCCCGCGGATAACGCTCGCGCAGCTGCGCGACGATTTTTTCCAGGTCGGCGCAATGCCCCAGTACGAACGCTTCCAATCTCTTGCCTTCTTCACGGCGGCTTTCGGCTGCTTTGCCGAGTGTTTCATCGAGCAGCTCGACCGCTTCCTTTCGCAGTTGCTCGACATCGGGCTCGGCGGCGGCCGACACGCCCGGCCATTTCATCACTTCGATTACCGAAGCCGGCGAGGGAGATACGCCGGCCTTGCCCAACGCGGTCTCGGCGGTGCGTATTTCGACGGCCAAAGCGGCGAGCGCCTTGACGTCCACCGTCGTTTGTTTTTCGCCGTCGGCTTGCAGGTTCAGCAGGCATTCGACCCGTCCGCGCGCGAGCTTGCCGCGTATCTTGGCGGTCGCTTCGGCTTCGACCCCCCGCAGCGCCCCCGCTGCACGCACCGATACGTCGAGGTAACGATGATTGACCGTCTTGATTTCACAACTCAGGACACCCGATCGAGTCGGACGCTCCCCCCGGGCGAACGCCGTCATGCTGCAAGTCATAATCCGCCCACTCTATCAGCTTCCGTATAATGAGAGTTGTCCGGAGCGCTTTCGGGAGCCGGCAAGCCGATGAGAAAAAAGGAGTTATATACTTAAATCCACAAAGCAATGAAAGTCCACCGCACAATCCGCTATAGGCTGCATCCGCGGACACAGGCGAAGCACAGCAAGTTGTTCGGCTTGGCTGGTGCTTGCCGTTACGTGTGGAACGAACTCATTGAGAAGTTGCGTGACGACTACAAGTTATGCGGCTCCTGCAATCCGTACTGTCGCAGCAAGCGAAACAAGCAGGGGCTGGCGGGGACACAGATTATCTTCAAAATGATACGGGACAATACGCCGTGGCTGCAGGAGCATTCGTGCAAAATAGTCCGCGGCGTGCTTCCCAAGATAGAGCAGACATACAAGCGGTTTTACAAGGGCGACGGCGGCTTGCCGAAGTTCAAGGCGGCGTTCGGTAGCGAGCCGTCCATTCCTTTGCTTGACTA